>JAFDFO010000191.1 GCA_019309815.1 Deltaproteobacteria bacterium | reverse complement strand
TTCGGTCATCGGCATAAACAAGGCTGTTTACGTCGAGAACACGAACCGTCCCATCCGGTGACGTGGCTTTTACGGTTCCATAAAGGATAGAAACCTTGCCAACCACTTGATTTCCCGTGTCAGTCAATGTTGTAGTTTCGATGTCTGCCATGGTAAAACCTCCTTATATCTAGTTGCGTTTTTTGAACTTTTTCATCAATGTTGACGTACATTATATATCTCACGTTCCCACTGTCTATTGTACCTTGGTACAAGGTTTTCATTTCACTGTCTATTGTACCTTGGTACAAGGTTTTCATTTTTTTAAAAAAACTAATAAAATCTGGCAAATAGATGAGATAGGCTAGTAGGAAGGGTAGGGGGGAAATATTGTCTGGTTTCTTGGTGATATCAGGCTGGGTTGTGGTTCTATGCCCCTTTTTGGCCTTTTTTGACAAAAAAAAGGGTTACAGCCGATGCTATAACCCCTTGATTTCATTGGTAGGCGGTCGCGGATTTGAACCGCGGACTTCCACCGTTGCTAAAGCTATGGCGGGACAAGTCGGCGGACAAGTCGGGGTCGAAATGACCGGAGTGAGTTTGTCGAAAAATATGAAGTAATAATTGTCACGCCGGGCAAACCAGAGATATCCAGTGGAAGACATTGAGATATTTCCGCTCCTGAATTCCCGCCACCTTGTGATGCCATCAAACATCTCCCCTTGACCTCGATCCGGTTTTTGTTGAGCTCCCGATTTCCTTTTGATAATAGTGCAACGTATGGAAATTTGGTCGATTTAAGATCTTGAGATATGTTTTTGACTTTCAGTTATGAAAAGGCAACTTACAACCTTGTGTCCAATGAGTATGTTCTGGCCTCAAAGAAAGAGCGACTAATGAAATTCATAGAAAAGCCCTTGTACGGCGCAATCGTGGTTCTGATGTTTCCGATTGGCATTGTCTTAATGACTGGGTGTGCTTCACAACCTACACCTATCTCTCCGAGTGTCGAAACCAATCTCCACACTTACAATGTGATTGTAAAAGATGTGGACGGAAAACCTATCGAGAACGTGGAGGTCGAATACACATCAAAGAATCACACGTTCTTGCAGGATACTGGTGTGGAATATACAGGGACAGATGGCACAGTTTCAATAGAGGTGAAAGCTGCGCCTGACTCTAAGTACAGTTATCCTCGCTCTTACAACACAGTGTTTGAGTATACTGCAAAGAAAGAAGGATATTATTCGGTAAGAGGGATAATGCGCTCAAGAGCCAGAACATGGGTATTTGAAAAGGACTACGTCACACTTATAAAGCCGACGGATTACTTCGATCAAGATTTCATTTCTTCAGCTGAAGGAATAGAACTGAAAGCAAAGATATTGCCAACTGTTGACTTGATAGAATCGCAGGGGCTTTCATCAAAAGCTTTACTTCAGAAACGATCTATTAAACTCTTGGAGTTCAAGGCTAAGAGATACTTGTCAATAGGTTTTGACACTGTAAACGTATATCATTCTTTACAACTGAATAGGTATGATGTTGGAAAACGACTGTTTGACGAAATAGTGAGAAAAATGTTGGGTCCTCTCAATCAGCATATTAGTGATAAGAGGGCATTTTATGGATATAATATAGTGATAAAAGGGCGCACAAAGAGTCTTGCTGGAAAGTACGCTCCTATAGAAGACATCATGTACAGTTTTTTCATGCCCATAGATGCCGTTAGAGAGTACAAGAACAAAGATATTTCAGGACAGGCTCTCCTTGATAGGTCTATCATTCTGATAGATGATGAGCGAGTTGAATTCAGGCTTCAATGAAGGCCCCAAGTGTTCAAGATTTGGCAGCCAACTTATACTCTAGTCCTGATAAATAGGAATAAGGAGAAAAGAGATGAAAACCGTTGGCGGCTTATTTCAGTGGGTAAAGGTGGTCGGTTTGTCGCTGGCCCTGCTTGGTTTTCTTGCAGGATGCGGCCACTCGGGTCGTAAGGATCTGGAAAGAAGAGGTATATCATACTCCGCAGAGAATTTTGTGGGAAGTGCAAAGAGAAATGATATCGAGGTATTACAACTATTTCTGAATTCGGGGATAGACGTAAACTCTAGGGATAACGGTGGTAATACTGCCCTCATGGTGGCTTCACTTAAGGGCCACAAAGAAGTGGCAAAACTTTTGATCTCCAAAGGCGCTGATGTCAATGTTAAGGATGAATTCGGAAGGACCCCGCTGATCGTGGCTTCACTTAAGGGCCACAAAGAAGTGGCAAAACTTTTGATCTCCAAGGGCGCTGATGTCAATGTTAAGGATAAATACGGAAGGACCCCGCTGATTTGGGCTTCATATGTAGGCCATAAAGAAGTAGCTGAGCTATTAGTTTCCAAAGGCGCTGATGTCAATGTTAAGGATGAAGGTGGAAATACCCCGCTGATGGAGGCTTCACGTGAAGACCACAAAGAGGTGCTAGAACTCTTAAAATCCAAAGGAGCAAAAGAATAAAAAGAGCTATCATTGGCCATAAGATCGCAAAAATCGAAGCCGCCCCAAGACTCACGATTACCCTCCGTGGCTTGAACCGCACAGCGAGCGCATTCCCTGTAGGTTCTGCCTGACGGCAGTGCTTCGCGGGCTGCGGCCCGCCAGAGGCGGATAAAGGTTAGCGAGCGAATCAGAAAATGGCAGCCTTCCTTACGGTCGAAGATTCCCTCCAGCTTGCTGGAGGGATCTTCAAAACCTGGAACCTTTATTAGTGGGAGGTAATGTGATGAGTGTGAGAATGAGAGTGAGCTTTGCAGTGATTTGTGTTGTGGCCATGTGTTTTGGATGTTCGAAGAGTGTCGATACCGCGGCGTATCAGGCCAAGATGGAGAAGACGGCTGAGTTGATGTACAACGCAGCCCGGGCCTGCCTTAATCAAAGCAGGACATATGCTGCCGCGTTGGAGACAGCTGAGGTTTCGGGTAAGGCTTCCATACCAGAATATGTGATAGATAAGGCTTTTCAAGAAAAGAGAAAAGCAGACCTGTCTGCGATCGATGATGCCATGAATGAGCTGGCTCAAGAGGTACCTGAAGGTTTCTTGAACAGCTATGATGCACTAGTCAGCTTCTATGATACCTACAAGAGAACCCACGTTAACTTATTGCACCCTCCGGGCACATCCGAGATCTATTTCGACTTCATCAAGAACATCGAACCTGAGATCAGAAGGAAGAAAGAAGCTTTCGATCAATCCTTGCCCAAAAAGCACTAGGTTCCCGACAAGAACGAAAAAAGGGATTATGGATGTCCCCATAATCCCTTGATTTTACTGGTGGGCGGTCGCGGATTTGAACCGCGGACTTCCACCGTGTGAAGATGGCACTCTCACCACTGAGTTAACCGCCCATGGTTGAACTCAACCCTTACAATGAGAGAGCGAAATTGTAAAGATCAAACTCTATCCTCTCTTGGTTTCCCCAGCCTTGGGGCTATACTTCCGCAGTTTTTCAATCTCACCCGGGGTCAGGCTGCGATAGAATCCTGGTTTCAGACTTCCCAATTGGATTGGCCCGTAGCGAATCCGTTTCAATTTCATGACAGGGTGCCCCACGATGATGCACATTCGTCTAACCTGTCGATTTCTCCCTTCTCTGACGGTGATTTCGAGCCATGCATTCTTGCCGGTTGTCCCGGTCTTCTTGACCGTGGCTGGTGCAGTGCGCCGGCGATCCAGAACAACACCCGACCTCAGGCGCTGCAGGGCCCGTTCATTGGGGATTCCCTTGACCTTTGTCATATAGGTTTTGGGAATGCCGTAGCGGGGATGCTGAAGATATTGGGCGAGCTCTCCGTCATTTGTGAGGATGAGGAGCCCCTCGGTGTGATAGTCGAGTCGTCCCACCGGAAAGACACGAGCTTTAATCTTGCTGACAAGGTCGGCCGTGGTCCGACGACCTCTGGGATCATGGGATGTGGTGAGAACTTCTTTCGGCTTGTTCAGTATGACGGTAACCTTGGGCTCCAACCGGCTGATGAGTCGATCATCTACACGGATAGTGTCTTGTCCCCAGGTCACCTGAGAGCCTAGCTTTACGATCACCTGGCCGTTTACCTGCACACGGCCTTCGCGAATCAGTTTCTCTGCCTCACGTCGAGAGGCGACGCCGGCCCGTGCAAGGACTACGTGGAGTCGTTCGGCCATGCTTCTCCCAGATCCTTGAGATCTTTGAGCGAAGGGAGCTCATTGAGGTCCTTGAGATCGAACAGCTCCAGGAATTCCCTCGTCGTGCCGTATATCATAGGACGGCCGGGGAGATCCTTGCGGCCCATGATTCGAACGAGCCTTCGCTCAAGAAGTGTGCGAAGCGTCCCTCCACAGTCCACGCCCCTCAGGTACTCTACGTCGCTTCGAAGTATGGGCTGCTTGTAGGCAACGATGGATAGTGTCTCCATAGCGGCCCGACTCAAACGGGCGGGCCTCGTCTCTTTGAGGCGCCTGATCCACTGCCCATACTCTGGCCGGGTTCGGAGCTGGAACCCGCCGGCAACCTCGCTCAAAAAGAAGCCGCGCTTTCCGGATTCATATTCTTCGGCCAGACTGGTGAGGGGTGAGGGCGTCACGGACGGCATTGCGGTCCTCAAGTTCCAGAATGGTTTTGATCTTGTCGATCTTAAGAGGGATCTCCGCAACAAACAGTAAACTCTCAATAATCGCTTTTAAATCATCCATTGAAAATCCTTATAATGCCGGATTCCACGTGCTGCATGATCCGAATAAGCTGCAACTTTGCCATTTCAAGCACAGCCAGAAAGGTTACAATGATATCTCTTCTTGTGGCCTCTGTTTCAGCTCTGAAATCTGAGACATCCTGCTTTTAACCGAGATCTTATCGGGCGTGAGATCCCACAAGTACTTCGGCGATACGCGCTTGATAATATCCTGAAATGCGTCAATGAGTTCAAAGAGTCCAACCTGTATGAGGCCGGGCTCTTCCTCAGACCACGCCTCTGCGGCATCAAGATCTGTTCGCCGAAAGACATCCCAGTCAAGTCGATCTCGATCCAGCAAATCGTCAGCAGCATACTTCAGTTGCAGATACTCTGCTAAGGGTCTGATGATCTCCATGCGCGGGTCCTCATCTTCGCCTTCTTCTTCCGGGGTGGGGAGCAACGTGCGGGACTTGATATGGGCCAGCGTGGCAGCCATCACCAGGAACTCACCAGCCACGTCGATGTTCACGGATTTCATCCATTCCAGGTATTCGATGTACTGTTGAGTAATCAAGGCAATGGGGATGTCGTATATGTCCACTTCGTTCTTCTTGACCAAATGAACGAGCAGGTCCATGGGACCGTCAAACAGCTCTCCCAGGTTTACTTGATAAGGCGTGTGATCTTGTGTTTGCTCTACCATGACAATTCTATGTCTGTTTGAGGTCTATATCCATTGATTAGTTGACTCACTACGAGACCATGTGATGCCCGCTCATAAAATACGAATATCGAAATCCGAAATCCGAAACAATATCAAAATTCAAATGTTCAAAATCCAAAACAACAGCGATCTGGTGCTGTGCTTTCCGTTTTTGTCATTGAGATTTTTGTCATTCGGATTTGTTTCGAGTTTCGGATTTCGAGCTTCGAATTTCAAGCCTTCTCTGGATATCTAATCCTTCATGAGAAACGACCGAATGACCCCCCGATGAATGCCTCCTAAATCTTAACCGCTTCGCGTACCTCTGCCATGGTCTCACGTGCGACGGCTCCTGCCCTCAGATCACCGTCTTCTATGACTGCCCTGAGCGTGTCCGGGTTGGCCTCATAGTACGCGCGTTTTTCATGAATCGGCTCCAGGACCGTGATAAGGAACTCCGCCATCATTTTCTTGCATTCCACGCACCCGATCTCCGCCTTCCGGCATTCGTCGTTAGCGCGCTGGGTCGTCTCCTGGTCGGAATACATCTGATGAAAGCTGAAGACATTGCAGACATCAGGATTCCCCGGGTCGGTACGTCGCGCCCTCTGTGGATCGGTGATCATTTGACCCACCTTGTTCCGAACCTCCTTCGGGGGGTCTGAAAGAAAGATGGCATTGCCGTAACTCTTGCTCATCTTACGGCGATCAAGGCCAAGGATCTTGGGTGTCTCGGTGAGAATTGTCTCCGGGATGGGAAAGATGTCTCCATAGAAATGGTTAAAGCGCCTGGCAATCTCTCGCGTGAGTTCGACATGCGGCGCCTGATCTATCCCGACAGGAACTCCGTTGGCTTTGTACATAATGATATCGGCTGCCTGAAGCACGGGGTAGCCCAAGAAGCCAAAGGTGGAGAGGTCCTTGTTCTTCAGCTCGGCGATCTGCTCCTTGTAGGTGGGGTTTCGCTCAAGCCAGGGGAGGGGAGTGATCATGGAAAGGAGCAGAAAAAGCTCTGCATGTTCCTTGATGTGCGACTGCACAAAGAGGGTGCATTTTTCCGGTGAAAGCCCCACACTCAACCAATCCAAGAAGACATCCATGGAGTAGGCCTGGATCGATCCTGTTGATTCATAATCGCTGGTAAGCGCGTGCCAGTCCGCGATGAAAAAGAAACATTCATACTCTTCCTGCATTTTGTTCCAGTTTGCCAGCGCCCCGTGCAGGTTACCCAAATGGAGTGGGCCGGTAGGACGCATCCCGCTCAAAATCCGCTTCTTCGCCATTTCCTATTTCCTAACGTATCAGATATTGAACAAATATTGCCAGCCCCTCGGTTCCCATGCAAATCCGTAGGACAGGTCCAACAAAGAATGATATTATACCATTTATCATCCCTGTGAAAAGGAGAAAAATCAGGATGATCATGCCAAAACGTCCTATGTGTGCGAACTTGGCCGCATACCGAGGAGGCAGCACCATCAAGAGAACCTTGCTCCCATCCAGCGGCGGCACCGGTATCATATTGAAGACCGCCAGGATGGCATTGATCAGAACGCCATATCCCAGCATGAAGAACAAGTCCATGGCGAAAAAACTGAAGATCGATGTTGCAAAAAATGATCTGAAGTGGAGCATGGTCTGAAAAGCTACACCGCAGATCAATGCACCGGCCAGATTAGCTGCAACGCCGGCAGAGGAGACAAGGATTGTGTCACGTCGGTAGTTCCGCAGGTTGGCCAGGTTCACCGGCACCGGCTTGGCATAGCCAAAAATAATCGGTGATCTGACCAAGAACAGCATCAATGGAAGCACAAAAGATCCTACGACGTCGAGGTGCTTGATCGGGTTAAGGCTGAGCCTTCCCGCCAATCTAGCCGTAGGGTCCCCCAGGCGATTGGCCACCCATCCATGGGCAACCTCGTGGATCGTGACAGCAAAGAGTAGAGGCACGATCATGACGATCAGTCTGTTTAGATCAAAACCCTGAAACATAGTCCT
>JAFDFO010000190.1 GCA_019309815.1 Deltaproteobacteria bacterium | reverse complement strand
CTCTTCGGTAACAACCTCTTCTTCAATATTGGCATCGTCTTCGTCTTCATCAGTGCCCCACTCCCAATCGCAGGCAATGCCAAAACCCAACACCATCAGTGCAACAAAGCAGGCCAAGATCTTGTAGATTTTTTCATTCATATACATTAAACGCTCTTTTCTCTTTGACCTATTCATGGTGACCCTCCACGTCCATGATTAGCCGATCATTCTCAAAACCACAGTCTCTCCAATAAACATGGTTAGGACTAAGCTGGTAATAACTAAAGTCCTTCGAAAGTTAAACTCTCTCATTTTCCAGTTAACAACCATTCCAGCAATCGTCAGATTAATAGCAGCATAACACACAAGAATGCCCACAACGGAAAAAGACGAAAGAATAAAGAATGAACTGCTTACGTAATGCAACCCGAAAAACAAGCCCACGAAAACCAACAATCCAACATAGCTCCCTGATCCTATCGAAGCCTCATTTTCACCATCCTTTTGAAGGAAGTAGTTAAGAAGAGGAAAAGATATTACGCTTAATGCGCTTCCGCAAAACAAACCCGTCAAAAGCCTGCCTTCATTTGGCAACTCCCATAATCGCAGCTTCTCCCCAAGAACTTCCGAGGTTAACGCCAGTATCAAGACGATGGAGACTGTGGTTATCCATATTGAAGGTAATCGGTTCACCTTCTTATCAACTATGATTTGAAAAACAACTCCGATCAGGAAGCCGGAGTATATTCCCGTACACCGTGCGCACAACGGCAGTAGGCCCCCACCAATTGTCAGGGTTCTCTCCGGAACCTGGTGACAGACCAAAGAAGCAATGAATTCTAGCATAGCATGGCTAAGTTATGAGGTCAGAAGCTGCACGTGCCCGTTTGAACGCATATTCTACTGAACTCTCTCTCGGATTTGCAATCCCACCAGCGTATGATTCTTGAATCGTCCCCCTTCATCTTTGGTGATATGCTTGATCTCTGTCCCAAGACATTCCGGGAGATTTGGAGTATCAGTCGTATAGTACTTCATCTCCAGCACGTCACCAACCTTGATCTGTTCAAGTACTGCGGAGTCATCCCTGACCACGATGCATGTTCCCTTCGAAGATAGGTTCCATATTTTGAACTTGTATGTGAATGGCAGGCCTGAGCATGCTAATTCTACAGTATAAACCTCATCTATTCCTGTCCTGGGCTCGCCTCTTCTGTCTATACGATCAGACATGATTTCTTTCCACTGTCTTGAATTTGGTGTTCTGAGCTGGAATTGCAGACATACAACAGTAATGATCTCGTAAAAAGTCATCAGGAGGACGGCAAGGTAAAAAGCTCCAGATGCAAGGCGCGCAAATCTTGAGGAGTGAGTCGTACTTACGGTACGTCGCAACGACGAAAGATGAAGCGCAACACCGCAGATGGACTTTTTACGAAGCTGTCAACAGTGATTACCGGCCAAGAATCTCCCTGATCTTCATCGACAATTCCTTCATCTTGAACGGTTTCTGAATGAAGCCGTCACAGCCCCGTTCCAAAATCTCCGAGGCCTGGCCGTCAATACTGTACCCACTTGAAAGAAGAACCTTCACCTCGGGCGCTTCCACTCTTATTCTGTCATAGGCTTCCCCGCCACCCATTTCCGGCATGATCATGTCGAGAATGACAAGATCAATGGTATCCTTGTGCTCGTTGAAAATCTCCACGGCTTCTTTTCCGTTCCGTGCAATCAATACCTTATAGCCCATTTCTTTGAGTATCTCTCTGCCGACATCGAGAATCTTATCTTCGTCATCAACAAGAAGAAGCGTCTCCGTACCCTTCAAAATGTCATCGGTCAGCCTTTTCTCTTTCGGAGGGATCGTTTTTTCTGAAGCCGGCAGGTAAATGGTAAATGTGGCGCCTTTCCCCTGTTCACTGTCGACATCGATGATCCCGCCATGATTCTGGATGATCCCGTAGGCGGAGGCAAGGCCTAAGCCTGTGCCACGGCCCATCTCCTTGGTGGTAAAAAACGGGTCAAATATCCTTTGCCGCGTGGCATTATCCATACCCACCCCGGTGTCCGTCACAGATATCCTCACATAGTTGCCAGGGGCCGCACCAAAGGGCTTCGTGTAGTCATCATCAAGGATAGCATGGGCTGTATCAACGTAGAGGTCTCCCCCTTGGGGCATGGCTTGCCACGCGTTGAAAAAGAGGTTTAATAACACCTGCTCAATCTGTCCCCAATCGACTTCCACGGCCCAGATGTCCGTCTGGTATCTGGTATGCATCGATATCTCTTTCCTGGTTCGGCCAAACATCTCACAACTTTTCTCGATGAGTTCGTTTAGGTCGGTGGCCTTGACCTCGTATTTTCCCCCCCTGGCAAAACCCAGGAGTTGTTTCGTAAGGCTTGCACCATTTTGAATGGATTCCTCTATCCCCTTGATATGCCTTAAGTGGGGATGGGTAGAGTCCATTTGGAGCACCATCATAGAAATGTGCCCCTGAATGCCCATGAGTACATTGTTGAAGTCATGGGCAATGCCTCCGGCCAGGGTGCCGATCGCCTCCATCTTCTGCGCTTGCTGGAGACGAGCTTCCAGAACCCTTCTTTCCTCTACCGCTATCTTGCGTGCGCTTACGTTTCTTAAAATAGCCACAACGCCAACAATGTTTTCATCTCCTCTTAGCGGAGAACTCAGAATGTCAAGGTGCAGCTTCTCACCCTCTTTTGTTCTGAGTTGAGCTTCAAACGGAGCACTTTCAATCCCTTCGATGCCTAAGCTAAAAGCAGCCTCCATCTTGGACACGCTGTCTGAATCAAAGAACCGGAGTGCTTGAAAAGGCTGTCCAATAAGATCTTTTTGCGCATAACCTGAAGCTTGCAAAACGCTCCTGTTGACCTTGGTGATCTCTCCTTTTTCATCCAAAACAACGATTCCATCCCGTACACTACTAAAAACGGTTGACAGTTCTCTTTCTGATTCCCTGAGTGCCTCCTGCGCCCGTCTTCGCTCCGTAATCTCCAACGTAACTTCCACCGCACCTACAATACTCCCTTCCTCGTCCCGCATTGGATGCCCTCTTACGTACCAGGCTCGACCGTCTGGGGTCCATTTCTCTATTTCTTGTGTCCGCCCAGTCTTTATAGCTATTGCCACAGGGCAGTCCGGGCAGATATCTTCACGTTGTGCCCATATCTCGTAGCAGTGACGTCCCAGGATTTCCTGAAGTGATAGGCCTGCCGACTCACACGCAGCTCGGTTTGCCCAGAGAATCTTCAGGTCAGTGTCTTGATGGACTACGTGTTCGACCAGTGCCCCCAGAATGGCCGTCTTTTCTCGCTCTGCAGCACTGAGTGCGGCCTCTGCCTCTCCTCTTTCCGAAATCCTGTCTTCTTCAATTTGGAATAGATCCCAGAAAAGACGTGCTGCAACATGGTCCATCAATCTGACGTGGTCTGGTTTGTTCAGCGATATCTCAGCAGCCACCTTATCCCTACCCGTTAGCTCGATGATCATGTTCAGATCTTCAAGCTTATACAGATCACGGTAGTCCCTTGTTGCGTATAGCCCCTTTTCCTTGGCGTAGAGATAACCAACGGCGTCTGTATTGGTAGAGGCAACCCCAATAAGATTCATTCGAAGCTCTTTTAGCTTTTCACGAAATATCATGGCCATGATTGCCTTGCATCCAGGGCCACCACCCACTATGCCAACATTGAGCGCTCTATCGTGTCCCATTGTCCCGCCCTCGTCAAAAGGTCTTCACGTTTGAACATCCCCTGCGCATAACAGAAAAAGCCCATACAGCCGCCACTGACACTGTATGAGCCTCACATAGTCTCCAAGGGGTCCCCCTTCCCGGTTTGAGTTTCTGGTTTCCCTTGTTATCTTTCAGGCATTCTATACCACAAAAACCTCTGAATTTCCAACAAGCCTTTTCGACGTAGAGACATTGCACGACATGAATGTGTGTTTGGCCCTAAGATGGACGATCTTTGGCACGGATATCTCAGTTAGGCAAACATGCTGCTTTGGGGGCACAAGCGGGAGTGTCAGGCTGAGGGAAAGGCAACGATCTCTTCTATGAACGAGGCGGACAAGGGGAAATCTGTGCCATATGACAGGGAAAGGAAATCCGGGGTCGGGGTCGATGTCTCATCCTATCGCTATATGTCTCGGACGGCCTCTTCCCAGAGTTCAGCCTTGGAGGGAGATAGTGAGATCGGTTACTTGTGCAGTCTCTTGGAGATAAAGACGCGCAGGGGGCATGAACAATAATGGGAATGCCCGTAAGAGATATGGAAGGGGCAGTTGTTTCCACACTGGTTTTCAGTGGTCTCTATACACTCAACAATGGAATCGAGGCCAACATCCTTGACCTGGCAAATGCCCTCGAACCCCTGTTTATAGCACTTGAAATCCTTGGGGCAGTGTAGGCCATCTATGATTTCTTCT
>JAFDFO010000189.1 GCA_019309815.1 Deltaproteobacteria bacterium | reverse complement strand
GCCTAGCAACTAACTCGGCAAGGTGACAGATTTCGACGGCCCTGCTCTGAGATAACCCGTTGCAATGGTATTGATTATTGTTGGTCCTTCGTTTTTTTGGCGGTGGATTTGGGGTGCCTTCCTCAGCGATCATTGATTAGGAAGTAAGTATGGGAATAAGAGAGAAATATGAGCTGGGAACCTTTCCGATCGCCATCGGGGAGAAAAAGCTCAAGCTATACCGTATAGAGAACTGGGATGTTTTCGTAAACAATCTTGAACAAAAAGGAGATGCCTATATCAAGGAGTTTCCATTCTGGGTCAAGATTTGGGAAGCCTCTATCGTGTTGGCTCATCATTTAGTCCAAATTGAGTTTGAAAAGGAGCAGGCAATACTGGAAATTGGCGCGGGCATGGGGGTCACGGGATTATTCCTTGGGGCCTGTGGACACAAGGTGACCATCACCGACTATGAAGACGATGCCCTTGAACTTTTGCGCATGAACGTGGAGCTGAATGGACTGAAGAATGTCTCCATAAGAAAGCTGGACTGGCACAATCCGGACCTGACAGAAGAATACGACGTTATCCTGGGTTCGGAATTAGTTTACAACGAGACTTCCATAGACCCGATCATACAACTGTTTCGAACATATCTCCGGCCTACAGGAACAGTCTTCCTTGCCCATGACATACAGCGTATGTGCTTGATAAAGTTGATTGGCATGGTCCCCGGCCGATTTGACCTTGAAAATGTAGTAAAAACCTTCAATGGAGCGAACAAACAGAGTAGAGTAGTAATTCACACGCTTCGTCTCAGACCTTGACCGAAGAAATGAGTCCTGTTTCTTTTCGAGAAGTTCTTCACAGGGGCGCAGCTTGTCCGCCTTATGTAGCTGCGGAGGCCGAGGAGAAGTGTTTCCATAGTATGCGTATGCACTGAGTCTTTTCAGTCGAAAAAATGACATTTACAGGTATTTTGACTTGCATAGATTCCTGTTCCTGCCGTGTCCGCTCAGGGCGGTCAGATAACGAGATTGAAGGGCAGGCTCACTCCAATCAGGGAATTCTCGTCCGGTAAGCCTATGGCCTTGAACCGCAATAGCGAGCGCATTCCCTGTCCCGCCGCGGCGGGACTGCAGTCCTCCAGAGGCGAATAAAGGTTAGCGAGCGAATCCAAAATGGCAATATTCCTTACAGTCGCTGCGAAGCACTGCCGTAAGGCAGAACATTCCCTGTCCCGCTATAGCGGGACCGCAGGAAGCTTCAAATACAGATTTGCAGCAGTCCTCTTGGTTATGCTATGTGTTGGTCTCTCCACGTGCTCACAGGCATTGTCTCAAGAGAACCAGAACACTTTGACTGCCTCGGCTCCCAAGAAACTGATCTTGGCTGAGGCGGTAATGTGCGAGAAAATAGACGGGTTAACCCCTGAAAACCAGGCCATCGTCTTTTCCATTGCTCTCGGAAGGATATCGTGCTTCACGTCCTTTGATCCTGTGCCAGAAGATACCTATGTCTATCATAACTGGTTTTTCAGAGATAAGCTCAGCACAAGAATCAAGCTGTCCCTCCAGCCCCCTCGTTGGTCAACATTTAGCAGCGTTCAGCTTCGAGAAGCTGATCAAGGCCCCTGGCGTGTGGAAATCGCGGACCGGGAGGGTCGTCTTCTTCGTCTATTGAGATTCAGCATCACGGACTAGTTGCCTATGAAGGAATTCTTGTTTTTCATGATGAGTATTCGATGGCAGGACGTCATCGATATCGCATTAAACAGCTACATCCTCTTTCGCCTTTATGTCTTGTTCAGAGGAACCAATGTATTCAGGGTCCTTGTCGGGATTGCTTTGCTTTGGTTCTTTCAGAGGATGGCGGTTTCTTTGGGATTCATCGTATCCAGCTGGGCAATCCAGGGAATTACTGCGTTTGCCGCCCTCATCATCATCGTGGTTTTCAGAAACGAAATCCGCTCTATCCTCCAGGCAAGAAATCTGAAAGCGATTCTCTGGGGCTTCCCTCAGAAAGCACTTCATACGCCCATAGAAATTATTGTGGAGAGTGTTTATGAGCTGGCGGAAAGGCGCAGCGGGGCTCTGATTGTTCTTCCGGGTAAGGAGGACTTGAGCGAAGTGGTCCAAGGTGGTGTCCTGTGGCATGGACTGGTGTCCGAAGAAATGATTTTGAACATATTCTGGCGTGACAATCCTGTTCATGATGGCGCCGCTATCATTCAGGGCAATCAGATATCTGAGGTAAGGGTTATCCTTCCCCTCTCATACCGAAAGGACCTCCCCTCACATTATGGAACCCGTCACAAGGCTGCGGCCGGCTTGGCCGAGACCACGGATGCCTTGGTTGTACTCGTATCCGAGGAAAGAGGAACGGTGGTCGTGGCTAAGGGTTCGGACTTGGACGTTGTGGATCGAAAAGAGGAACTTGCCCGGAAACTGAAGGAGCATGTGGGTGGCACCACAGAAGAGTGGGGCTATCTAAGAAAAGACAAATTTGAGATTGGCATAGCTGCCCTTGTTTCTATCCTGTTCATCACAGGTGTCTGGTTGAGCTTCTCAAGGGGGCTGGAAACCTTGATTACTCTTGAGATTCCAGTGGAATACATGAATCGTGATCCTGGCATAGCCATTTTGGACACATCGGTGAACACTGTCCAACTTCATTTGGGAGGGTCGGGTTCCCTCATAAAATCGATTCGGCCCGAGCAAGTCCAGGTCAAGTTGGACCTGGAAGGGGCTGTAGCAGGCGCCAACAGCTTTACCGTAGGACATGAAAACATTACCCTGCCTCCCGGCGTCTTTCTCAGAAGAGTCGAACCACCCGCCGTTGAGGTGACCCTTGATGTCCCTATAAGAAGGGAACTGCCTGTGCAGGTTGACTGGGTCGGAACGTTACCTGAACATCTCATCCTCACGGAAGCAAGGCTTGAACCTGAAAAGATCTGGGTCATAGGAGGAAGACAGATACTGAAAGGTGTCGCAACGATCTACACTGAAAAAGTTCCCCTTGACAACATTAGAAAAACAGAAACAATAACGGTTAGCCTGGTGCTTGACCCGGCATCCTTGATGATTGCTCCAGGTTCAAAAGACAGGGTTTTAGTGAAGTATGTGGCTGAAGAAAGGCTTCATTAGACCCTAACGTTGCAAAAGCCGAGGGTGCTGTAGATCCAAGGCGTCCAAGGGTAAGGCTGTAGTTAGCTACGCCGAACCCTTGGCAACGCAGGAGATGCAGTATCATCGGCTTTCCCGAAGGGTAAACAACATGGCTGTTTTTCTGGTTTTCCGGATTTCACCCACAGTGAATTCCACAAAACCGTTCGAGAATCTCGCGGAGAAAGGCTATTTTTGCTTTTTACAGCCTTTTTCCATGTTGTTTATGCAACTACAGGGTAGATCACGATGGGGCTATAAGAGGGAATCCCAAGCTCGAGGGATCCCAAACTGAGACGCTGGTAGTAGCGATGAGGAGTGATATGAAACGCCAAGAGGAGATCCAGAAAGCAGAGGGCAAGTTGGGTGTGCTTATCCCCGGAATGGGGGGTGCAGTGAGCACCACCTTTTTGGCAGGAGTCGAAACGATTCGCCAGGGCCTGGCTCTTCCAATCGGCTCCCTGACGCAGATGGGAACGGTTCGCCTGGGCAAACGAGATGAGTACCGTATACCTCTAATCAAAGATTTTGTGCCTTTAGCACACCTGGACGACCTTGTCTTTTGTGGTTGGGATGTCTTTCCAGAGAACTGCTTTGAAGCCGGCATGGGGTGCAGTGTACTTGAGCGAGACCATCTCAAGGGAGTTCAGGCTTTTATGGAAGGGCTGGAGCCAATGCCAGCAGTCTTCAAACAGGAGTTTGTCAAGAAGCTGGATGGTCCTAACGTTAAACCCCAGTCCTCTCACGTAGAGCTTGTTGATGCCATCAAGACCGATATTGAAACGTTCAAGCGTGAACAAGGGGTGTCGCGTTGCGTCATGATCTGGTGTGGCAGCACCGAGGTGTACCTCAAGCCAAAAGAGGTTCATGCCTCGCTGAGCAATTTCGAAAAGGGTTTGAAAAACAATGATCCGGATATTGCGCCGAGCATGCTGTACGCATACGCCGCCTTGACGAGTGGGATTCCCTATCTCAACGGTGCTCCTAATCTAACCGTTGACATTCCGGCTATGGTCGAGTTGGCGGATCAGCGGGGCATCCCCATTGCCGGCAAGGACTTCAAGACAGGCCAAACCTTGATGAAGACCATCCTGGCTCCGGGACTGAAGGCTCGTATGCTGGGACTGAGCGGTTGGTACTCCACAAACATTCTGGGAAACCGTGACGGCATGGTCCTTGATGACAAGGACTCTTTCAAGACCAAAGAAGAGAGCAAGCTTTCTGTACTGGAGACCATTCTTCAGCCGGATGTCTACCCCGACCTCTACAAGGACTTCTACCATAAGGTGGCAATCAACTA
>JAFDFO010000188.1 GCA_019309815.1 Deltaproteobacteria bacterium | reverse complement strand
GCAGCAACCATGGCAGCCACGTCAGCCTTTTCGCGCCAGAACCAGAGTTGCATCACAAGGCTTCCGCCAAGTAAGAGACTTGTCCAGAAAGGCCTTCGCCAGAAAATCACCACGACAACCAGGACGTAGATGCCTGTGAAGGCCTCGAAAAACAGTTCCGTCCAGAGGCCTCTGTGTTTTTGCCCCTCTCTTTCTTGCTTCATGAAATAAACCTAACAGGACCTATGGTTATTGTCTCCCCGAAATGTCCGATCCCTTCTTTTCATCAACGCGGTTCAAATCAAGACTATAACTCGCCAGGAAAGTATGACCGAAATGAGCAGGACTTACAAATGTCTTCTCGTACTCTTTCTGGAAATGCTTGTCGCAGATTTCCAAGACATCCGTGAGGACGAGATCATGCATGGAAAAGACTACGAGTTTGTTTGTTTTATGTATGGTCGCCGCTCTTTGAATGTGACCTAAGAGTTGATCCTCTGACATGTCCCCGGGTACACGAAGAATATCGCTCTTGACCCCAAATGCCTCAAAATAATAATCATAATGGCGCTCAAAAGTTGTCCCTCTGGAATCCAGGCTTACCAGAAGAACATTTTCGTGCTCCTTTTCCAGCCGCGATATCTCCTGTGTTGCACCCCGGAAATCGCTCTTGACTGGAACAGTATAAAAAGCGCTACTATAGAGCCACCAAATAGAAAGCGTTGAACACAACAGCAACAACATAGTTGAAAGTCTCTTATTAGGAACACATGAAAGGCCCATTGCAGCTAAAAGGACTACTGAGGGAGCAAAGACTAGCATGATTCGGGGAACGAGGAGGCTCATATTCGGAGAAATCCACGAAACCATAATTACTCCGGACAGCGGAAACATCGACAGAACAACTGCTGCCCATATCTTTGATGACAATACCTTGTCCTTTCCATACCAGGCAGAGACCATAGCCACTGCAATCAGTAATAGATACATTGCGGCAAGCGATATTTCATATTGAAACAAAAATCCCATCATGATTCCCACCCGATACAGGCCAACAGGAGGAGGCCAGAAATCTTTCATAGTTGAACTCTGATAGAAAAAATGCGGCAAAAAAGGTGCCACGAGAAGCAAGACCGTGAAGCACAGGCTTAATGCTTTCTTGAGTCTGGTGCGCCAATTCAAGACAATCCACACTCCTCCTATGAACAACACGCTCAGGATATAGAACAAGCTGACGTAGTGTGTGCCAAATAGCGCCGCACAAGCCGCCGCCAAAGCCCATCGCTGTTTTGCTGAAGGATCCGACAGGTAGTCAAACAGCGCAGCTGTCAAAAGAACGGCCAACAAGAACGAAAACGAATAGGTACGAAACTCCTGAGAATAGTAAATGTGTGCGGGCAAGAAGAGGATCAGTACAGCGATTGCAAAGGCCGTGAAAGAGCCGAAGTGTTTCTTAAAAAGCAAGAAAGATATGGGAACGGTAACAATGCCAATCAACGCCGGCAAAAGCCGAAGGACGAATTCTGATGTTCCAAAAGACAGACTCCACAGCCAGGCCAACCAGTAAAACAGCGGAGGGAGAGTTTCATTCCACAGTATGGCAAGTTGTGTTTCGAAGGGTTTTGAGACAAGATTTGCGACATATAACTCATCGGCCCAGAAGCTGTTCAGGGTCAAGGCAGGCAGGCGTAACAGGGCTGCAGCTGCAAGCAAGAAGATTACAGTGACTGCTTGATTCCTGCGAAGGTCGAGTGCTTTGACAAAACCGTCCATTTTCATTGGTCTTTCAGGCATAGCAAAATCGAACGAAAATTGCAGGCACTAGAAGCCATTTCAAGACCTCAGATCGCGGCCGAGGGCAAGGCGAGGGCCGATGAAAAAGCGCAGCATACATGGGAGAGTATGTGAGCATTTTGAGGAGGCCCTCAACACAGCCATCGGGCGTTAGATGGGCCTTTGAAATGGCTTCTAGGAACCTGTCGGGAAAATTTGAAATAGATTACTGCAAAAACCGGGTCACGGTCAAGCTATGCCTGCCCGCACTCCCCCGACCACACACGATGGGATAGGGAGTCGGCCATATTCTTGACAAAATAGGGGCAGGATTGACCCTTGCCCTTTACATCGGGTGTTTTTCTGATAATGATTATCTTTGAGGTAAACAGCTTATGGACTTAGAGAATGCAGCACTGATTTTGGAAGGTGGGGGGCTCAGAGGGATCTATACTTCGGGGATACTCCGGTTCTTCATGGATAGGGACATTTTCTTTCCGTATGTGATTGGCGTTTCCATGGGAGCCTGTAACGCTGCGAACTATGTCTCCAGGCAACCGGAGAGAAACCGGATAGTCAATACCCGTTATGTGAATGACGCCCGGTACCTCAGCTATTGGCGTCTACTGATAAAAGGGGAACTCTTCGGCATGGACTTTATTTTTGATACGATCCCCAATTCGCTCGTCCCGTTCGACTTTGAAACCTTCATGGAAAGCGATGTGAGATGTATTACTACGGTCGTTGACTGTGAGACCGGCGAAGCGCTCTATTATGACAAGAACGAACTTGGGGAAGACTATTTTAAGGTCCTGCGGGCCTCCACCAGCCTGCCCTTTATGGCAAAATCTATTCACTACAAAGGACGGATTCTGATGGACGGGGGGCTGGCTGATTCGGTTCCCATACGAAAGAGTCTCAGTGACGGCAACAGCAAACATATTATTGTGCTAACCCGACCGAAAGGCTATCGAAAGAAACCCTCGCGCTTCGTGAGGTTGGCCCGTCTTAGATATTCGAAGTACAAGGGGCTGTGCGAGGCGTTCGGCAACCGGCATACCCAATACAATGAAACAATGGATTTCATCGATCAGCTGGAAGAGCGTGAAGAGATCTTTGTCATTCGACCCCGGTCTGAGTTAAATATTGGACGGGCCGAGCGGAACAAAGACAAACTCTACGCCGCATACGATCAGGGGTATGCGGATGGTTCCGCATGTTATGGAGCGGTCTGCTCTTATTTGGGCGGCATTAGCGTGGAGGAGCGCTTTTTAGGGGATCATTGATTAATAATGCCTATTTAAGGGGCTGTTGGGACAAGAAGAACTTAAGGCCTGAAAGGACATCGCATGAGAAAAATACTCATAACTTCTGCAGGAAGTGGTTTTACCAATAATCTTATAAGAGATATTCAGAACAGTCAGATTTCCGTCCATATCGTCGGCACAAGTTCGGACAAGTTCGCTCTGACCAGGTCATTGGCCGATAAGAACTATCTGATTCCCCGGGTTGATGCCGGAGCTGCGTATATAGAGGCCATAAACCGAATTGTTACTGAAGAGCAGATCGACCTTATTATCCCTAACAACGACGTAGAAGTGCCTCCTATCTCCGCACATCGGGATCAGCTCAATGCGAACACTTTCCTGCCTTCTCATGAAACCATTGAATTGTGCCAGGACAAGCTCACCCTGAATTCACAACTGGCACAGAATGGCATCAGGGTAGCTCAAACGTATTCACTGAACAGTGCAGACGAGGCTGACGAAGTCTTCAGCCGCTTTGAAAGAAATGACCTGCTGTGGTGTCGTATGCGCAAAGGTTCCGGCTCAAAGGGATCCTTGCCTGTCCGGGATCCGGATCAATTACGCTTCTGGGTACAGTACTGGCGTGACATGCGAGGAGTTCCTGAAGATATGTTTTTGTTGTGCGAGTATCTGCCTGGACGAGACTACGCGTTCCAGAGCTTGTGGAAGGACGGCGAGTTAGTCATTGCAAAGACTTGTGAACGTCTTTCTTACTTGTTCGGCGGAACGTTACCAAGCGGGTCTTCTTCCACGCCTCAGATCGGTAAGTTGGTCGATAACCCCAGCGTAAATGAGATTTGCACCAGGTCAGTCCTATCTGTAGACCGCCGGGCGACTGGCATGTTTTGCATTGACTTGAAAGAGGATAGGGAGAAAATTCCTTGCATTACGGAAATCAATATAGGGCGCTTTTTTATGATTACTCCTGTTTTTGACTCGGTTGGACGCCACAATATAGCTGAGCTGTACCTCAGGCTCGCCTTTGGAGAAGACGTCGACGTTCACGTCAACGAACGGTTTTCTGATGTGGGTTCTCACGAGACATTTCTGGTACGCGAGATTGATAACGAACCAGCGGTGCTGACCGCAGATGAAATTGAGTCAAGTTACATCTCATTATTATAGGATCATCTCCCGATCAGTTGTAGTAAATTAAGGCCAAATAAAAGGGTTGTCTCCAATTGAACAGGCGTTATCCCAGAGGGGTCAAGGGGTCCAGGATTCAAGGGTTCGAGTGACACGAAGTGAAGCATCAGCGCTCAATGCTAAAGAATTACAAAGATTTGAAAATCTGGTGATAGTCATACGAACTCTGTTTAGACATTTACAGGATAACTGGAAAATTCTTAAAACAAGATCGATACGGTCAGGTATTACAGTTAAGGG
>JAFDFO010000041.1 GCA_019309815.1 Deltaproteobacteria bacterium | reverse complement strand
GCTCGTTCATGAGCCTGAGACCCGATATTTCATCTTTGTTGGCATACACCGAGGAAATGACATCAGCGATTTTGCTCAGATGGTTTCTGGTGTAGGCATTGCGAGGCAACTCTAAGTTGAGGACACGTCTTCCGTTTCCCCCGGTGTGATATTCCCACAGGCCATCGATTCTTCCCCTTAACCCCCCTGCAATATAAAGACTGGCGGCCAAAACAAATTTCGGGTGGGCGTCTGTTGAGAGATGGGGGAGAAAATCTTCGATGTCGAGGGCTATTTCATTGCCACCCCTGTAGACCGGGACGCCATTTTGTTTCAACATGTCATAGAGCAGCCCAATCTGAGCCATGTACCATTCGACATACCTTGTCTCTCTCATCTCTTCGATGCCGACAGCAAAGACTTCCATGGCCCTGCCCGTCATACCGCCGTATGTGTGTAGGCCTTCATAAACAACCACTTGGTTTCTGAACGCCTCAAAATACTCGGCATGCTCGCTAGCAATAAAGCCTCCAATGTCTGACCGACAATCTTGGCTGGCATCCATAAGAACAATGTCAGCAAGAGAGATGATCTCCCTCGTGATTTCCATGATCTCCCTGTCTTTTCTTTCGACGCGCTGAATCCAAAATGCGTTCTCAAGGACATGCGAGATATCTATCACGACAGGTATGGAATGGGCTCGGCACGAAGCGCTGACGGCTTGAAGATTAGCGAAAGAAAACGGTTGGCCATTCCAGGCTTCCGGACAAGTCTCGAGATGCACATAAGCAATCTCTTCCTTGCCTGCATCGTTGAGCCATTTATCTAACTGCTCGGTCGAAATATTGCTCCCAAACTTATCTGGTTCGAGATAGGATGGTGCCTCCTTACGGGTGATATCAATACTCCTGCCGCCATTTGCGGGAACGAGTCCTTCGCAGCGGCCGCGGTTGTGAAGCACGGCCTGGTCTTTCTTGAGCATCGTAGTTGTCAAGAGTTTTTCAGCGCCAATGCCGTTGTGCGCGGGAACAATTTGAGAGAGACCAAGGACTTCCTGAGCGCTCTTTGCGAGATGTATGTAATTGCGACTGCCGGCGTACGCCTCATCACCAATCATAAAGGCTGCTTTTTGAAAGTGGGACCATGACGACATTCCTCTACTGGCGAGATCAAAAGTAATATGATCAGAGCTCACATGAAAGGTGTTGAAATGGACTTTCTTGAGCACATTCCATCTTTCATAAGGCTTCAGGTCTTGCGTCTTCTTTACTTCTTTTATCTTATACGGTTCTGATATCATGGTGCTGCTCTCCTGTGATTTCATCCCAGACTTCCCGGGCGTATCATCCTCTTGGGTGATATTCGGTGTGAACCTCTTTTAGTCTCTCCTGTGCCACATGAGTATAAATCTGGGTGGTGCTTATATCCACATGACCCAACATAACCTGTACCGACCTGAGATCCGCCCCACGTTCCAAAAGATGTGTGGCAAATGAATGGCGAAGGGTGTGAGGGGTGATCTTCTGAGAAATTCCAGCTTTCAGAGTGTATTGTTTCAAGAGTTTCCAGAATCCCTGCCGCGTCATCGGTTTTGCCAAACGCGTGACAAAGAGATGGGAGCTGGGCCGACCCTTCAACAAAGCAGAACGTGCTGATGCAAGGTAGGCCTCAATCCTTTCCTTGGCTGCCATCCCAATAGGCACCACGCGTTCCTTGGAACCCTTACCGAGCACCCGGACAAAACAGGCCTCCAGGTTAATATCTGCAATCCTAACTCCGGTAAGCTCTGACACCCTCAGTCCGGCTGCGTAGAGAAGTTCGAGCATGGCCGAATCTCTTGCCCCCAGGGGTTTTGAGGGATCAGGCGCGTCGAGCAAACGCAACACATCATCTACTTTCAAAACATCAGGGAGTTTTTGGCCTGCTTTTGGGAGATCTACCATCTGGGCGGGATTCGTCTCGAGTATCTTTTCCTGGACTAAGAACCTATAGAATCCTCGTAGAGTCACCAGATGCCTTGCCCTGCTTCTAGGTCCCAGTCCCGCGTCTCTCAGTTCAATCAGATGTTTGAGCACGAGGGTCGTGTCAGACCTGGCAATATTGGTGATGTTGTTTGTCCTCAGGAACTCCAGGTATAAGATGAGGTCCCTGCTATAAGCAGCAATGGTGTTCTTGGATAGGCCCTTTTCCACCACAAGGTAGTTGATGAACTGATCGGATAGTTGATCCAGGGAATTCATCGTCACAAAGGATATCTGTTCAAGACGGCGGCACCGTCTTTTTCCACAACAACCATGTTTTCCAGCCGGACGCCACCCCACCCGGGAATGTAAATGCCGGGTTCAACGGTGGTAACCATACCCGCTTCCAGATTCATCGGACGCACGGGACTCAGGCGCGGCTTTTCATGGGTTGCCAAGCCGACACCATGTCCCAAGGCGTGGCCAAAATAGTCTTTGAATCCCTTGGCAGTAATATGATCCCTGGCAATCCTGTCCACCGCCTGGGTGCTCATTCCCGGCTTCATGGCTTCAATGGCCATGGATTGGGCATCCCTTACGACCTGATACACCTTTGTAAAGGTGTCATCCGGCGAGCCAAGTACCACAGTACGTGAAATGTCTGAGCAATAGTCTTCTACGCGTGCTCCCCAATCAAAGAGAATCGGTTCACCTTCGTGTATTGTCCGATTTGTGGGAATAGCATGGGGTAGGGCAGAATTTGGACCTGAGGCGACAATGGGAGGAAAGGCCACAGAATCTGCACCGGCTTCTCGCAGCCCCTTTTCTATGGTCCAGGCAAGCTCTTTTTCGGAAGCTCCCACATGTAGGCTTCCCATTAGGGTTTCAAACACCGACTCGGAGAGAGCGAGAGATTTCTCGATGGCCTCGATTTCTCGGGGTTCTTTTATCATGCGGAGGTCTTCCACCAAGCCCTCGGTGGGAACAAATGATACGGATGAAGCGTGCTTTTTCAGCTGTTCCTGTATTCTCTGGAATTGCCGGTACGGCAGTCTCGGGCTTTCAAAGCCGAGACGCTCGCTTCCAAGCATTCCGAGGATTTCCGGGAGTGATGAGGCCAGCCCCTCTTCATATACAAAGACCTCAAACTCGGTAGCCTCTGTCTTTGCCTGCGTCACGTATCGAGAGTCCGTGGCGAGCAACTGGCGCTCGGATGTGACAAAAAGCGCGCCTGCTGATTCGTCAAACTGCCCGTCCTCTCCGGTGAATCCGCTCAAGTATTGGCGGTTCTCACCTCGCAACACCATAAAGGTGTCGAAGGCCTGATCCTGGAGTCGGGCCCTAAGTTGAGCCAAGCGGTTGTTCATTATCTCCATCAAAAGGCTGAGACGCAAGAAATGTGTGTTGACTATCAAATCAGACGGGCTTCACTAAACCAGTAAATGGCTAACAGAACATAGGGGAAGGTGTCAAGGCGAACAACCAAAACCGCTTGACAATAGGGCAACCTTTCATAGTAGGTTCTATGGGGAGAGCCTTTGTTCCCGTTGCAAAATTCTGCTATTTTGACGACTGATAGACAAAGTCAAAACAAGGGAGATGCCTTGATGCAGTCTGATTCCAAGAAGAGAATTGAACAGCTGCTCGAAAAAGGGGCAGTTATACCGAACGCCGAAAGTGTTCTAGTCGGTGATGAGGTTGATTTAGATCGTATTGCGGGTAGCGGTGTCGTCATTTATGGCGGATGCAAGATCCTCGGCAAGCAAACGCTTATCATGCCTGGTGCCAAGCTTGGTTATGAGGGCCCCGTCACGGTGGAAGATTGCCAGATTGGCCCAAACGTGGAGCTGAAGGGTGGTTTTTTTCGCAGGTCAGCCTTTTTGGAAAAAGCCAACGTGGGCTCTGGGGCTCAGGTTCGAGATGGGTGTGTCCTGGAAGAAGAGGCCAACGGTGCCCACGCTGTGGGCCTTAAACAGACCATTCTATTTCCTTTCGTGACGCTTGGCAGCCTCATAAACTTATGTGACTGTTTTATGGCAGGTGGGACCAGCCGCAGGAATCACAGCGAGGTGGGTAGTTCCTACATACATTTTAACTATACTCCCAATCAGGACAAAGCGACCCCTTCACTCATCGGTGATGTGCCGGGCGGGGTCATGCTGAATCAGGCGCCCATCTTTCTCGGAGGCCAGGGGGGGTTGGTGGGACCTGCGAGAATTGCATACGGGACAGTGATCGGTGCAGGAGTAGTCCATCGACAAGATGTTCTTGAGGGGGGCAGACTTGTGCTGGGCGATGAGCCGATCGAGCGGGAGATGGGTTTCTCTCCGGGATTATACTGGCAGGTGACAAAACCGGTCATTAATAACACCAACTACATTGCCAACCTCATCGCCCTGCGGCACTGGTACCTCGAGGTCCGCTCCCTGTTCTTCAAGGGGAACGACATGAGCCCGCTGCTGTATCAGGGTGTCATAGAGAAGTTGGATATGGCCATCAAAGAGCGGATCGAGCGCTTCAAGGCACTTTCTCAGAAGATGCCCGAATCTGCGGAGAAATATCGTGCGCTGATGAAAGGACGGGCAAGCGAGCCACTTTTGAAACAAAAGAAAGAACTGCATGAGCAGTGGCCGGAGATAGAGGGAATCTTTGAACGTAGCCTTGAAGACCCGGACGACCCCTCCACCCGAGAGCCATTCCTGGAACAAGTAACCAGGCGTATTTCACAGAACGGGCCTGAATATGTGGCCGCAATCCAGGGCCTGGACGAGGTGTGGTCCAATATGGGGACCACTTGGCTTCAAGGCATCGTAGATAGGATCAACAAAGAAGCCCTGAGAGCCATGCCTTCCTTTCGGAGTGAGTGAAGAAGCTTTGAATGGTGTCCATTCTGACTTCATAGCAGACCGTTATCCTTTGACACCAAATTGACGAGATAGAAACACGCCATGGGCAGGTTATTTGGCACAGACGGCATCAGGGGTGTTGCGAATGAATACCCCATGATTCCAGAGATGGCTGAAAAAATTGGACGTGCAATTGTTCATCTGCTTAAGGGTGACAATGATAAGGCACAGGTTCTTGTCGGGCGGGACACTCGGATATCAGGTGAGATGCTTGAACAGGCGTTGGTTTCAGGAATCCGCTCAGCGGGAGGTGATGCCTATCTGACTGGACCTTTGCCCACCCCGGGGGTGTGCTACATTGCAGAGAAAATGGGCGTTGATGCGGGCGTGGTGATTTCGGCGTCACACAACCCATTTCCAGACAATGGCATCAAGATTTTCAAAGGGGACGGATTCAAGCTCACTGATGAGATGGAGCTTCAGATTGAACGGCTGGTTCTTGAGAATGACACCCCTGTCCCGTCTGTGGAAGCAAACATCATAGGAGAAGAGTCTCTTATTTCAGATGCCTGTAGTCAGTATGTGGACTTTTTGAAGGATACGGTTTCAGAAGAAGAGATTTTCGGCGGGCTCAATGCAGTTCTGGACTGCTCTAACGGGGCGACCTTTCAGGCCGCCCCTGCGACATTCATCGAATTGGGAGCTACTGTCCGCACCCTTTTTGCAGAACCTGATGGACGTAATATCAATCTCAACTGTGGGTCTGAATATCCTCAGGGCCTGGCCGAGGTGGTGGTCAGGGAAAAAGCGAATGTGGGGCTTGCCTTTGATGGAGACGGAGACCGCGTAACAGCTGTGGATGAAACCGGCACGATACTCACCGGCGGTCAAATACTCGCGATCTGCGCCAAGCAGTTGAAAGAAGAGGGTCGACTTACCAACAACGTGGTGGTGAGTACCGTCATGAGCAACATAGGGTTGAAACTGGTGCTTGACGATTTGAGCATAGACTTGGTGACAACGCAAGTCGGTGACAAGCATGTCTTGCGTGATATGTTAAATAAGGGCGCGAGCATCGGGGGAGAAGACTCCGGACATATGATATTTCTGGACCATCACAAGACCGGAGACGGGGTTTTGACGGCCTTGATGCTGGTACGCGCCATGAAGAAGACGGGAACGCCGCTGTCGGAACTTGCCGGAATCATGAAAGTCTTCCCCCAGTGCCTGGTGAATGTAGAAGTCAAAAAGAAGTTGCCCATAGCGGACCTTCCCCGAATTGTAGCCGTTATCAGGGATGTGGAAAAGGCGCTGCGAACTGGTGGCAGAGTGCTGGTCCGGTACTCCGGAACACAGCCCCTGTGTCGAGTCATGGTAGAAGGGCCCACTGATCAGGAAACCAGAGAGTACTGCGAGAGAATTGCCGATGTGGTGAGGGCCGAACTGGGTTAGAAGTCTGTGGATCACCTCCCGATTAGTTGTAGTCAATTAGGGTAAAATTAGGTGTGTCATGTCCAATTAAGCAGAGGGTTCAAGGATTCAAGGATTCAAGGGTTCGAGTGAAATGCTTTAGAAACTACTGAAGGATCCAAGAGGTCGAGGGTCCAAGGATTCAAGTGAAAAGCAAAGAAATATTCAAAGAAAAGAAGCCACATTTTGTTGGCAGGAGATTTGGGCTTCATTGAACAAAGTGAATTGGGTACAATAGAAAAAAGGATCGCAGAAATCGAAAGAATGTTAGCCGCCCTGATGAAGTCTTTAGAAAACAAACCCTTGAATCCTTGACCCCTTGAATCCTTGGACCCTCTTCTCCAACTAAATTGGAGAAGAACGGTGTCTGTTTATGATCCTAGATTTTCCTCTAGAAAAGATATTTCGAACTGTTCTCAAAGAGAATGGTGGTTTTGCTGATCTCTACTATGAGTCCAGCCGAAGCAATTCCATTGTCTGCGATGATGACAAGATCGAACAGATCATCAGCGGCACGGACAGTGGTATCGGCCTTCGAGCCATTGCGAATCTCAAGACCTCTTACGCCCACAGCAATTCCTGTTCCGAGGCAGACATCCTCTCCCTTGCACAAAACTTGTCTACCGCGGTCAAGAGTGGAGCAAACGGCAGTATTGCAGAGACATACCTCTTGGCACCGCATCTCAATCGTCAGATCGGCAAACCTCCGGATGGTATTGAGACATCACGTAAAGTCGCCATCGTTCGCGAAGCCAATGCTGCAGCCCGAGGCCTCGATACCCGCATTCGCCAGGTAAAAGTAGTGTACAGTGACAAACGTCAAAGGATACAGATTGCTAATTCAAATGGACTCCTCGTAGAGGAGGAGCGTACGTATGTCTTACTTGCGGTGCAAGTTGTTGCTGCCCAGAAAGGGCTGATTCAGACCGGGTATGAGCCTGTGAGCGGCCTGATTGGCTTTGAGCTTTTTAATAAGGTCGATCCCGCCCAAGTGGCAAAGACCGCAGCAAGACGTGCTGTGCAGGCCCTGGAGGCGAGGGAGGCACCCAGTGGTGTAATGCCTGTGGTGCTATCGAGTGAAGCCGGGGGGACCATGATCCATGAGGCCGTCGGTCATGGCCTGGAAGCAGATTTGGCACTTGAGGGGCTTTCCGTGTACAGCGACCGGATTGGGGAACCCGTGGCGTCACGACTCATCACGGTGATTGATGACGCTACGATGCCGCAGCGTCGGGGCTCATACGGCTATGATGATGAAGGGTTTCCAGCACAGAACACCCTGCTGATAGAGAAGGGAGTGCTGAAAGGTTATCTTTGCGATCGTCTTTATGCCATGAGGTTTGGTATGAAGTCCACGGGAAATGGGCGCCGCCAATCGTATAAGCACCCCCCAATTGTTCGCATGTCCAACACCCTGATTGTGCCTGACAAAGATGATCCGGATGCAATCTTACGTGACACCCCAAATGGTGTGTTTGTAAAGAAAATGGGCGGAGGGCAGGTGAACACAGTGAATGGGGATTTTGTCTTTGAAGTGAGTGAAGGCTACATGATACGCAACGGGCAGATCGGTGACCCGATCCGTGGCGCCACGCTCACCGGAAATGGTCCACAAGTGCTCGAATCGATTGATCGTGTTGGAAATGATCTGGGCTTTGGTATTGGTACCTGTGGAAAGGACGGACAAGGAGTTCCAATCGGTGACGCCCAGCCTACGCTTCGCATTCCCGAGATCATCGTCGGAGGAA
Organism: Deltaproteobacteria bacterium; assembly: GCA_019309815.1. Classification (GTDB taxonomy): domain Bacteria; phylum Desulfobacterota; class Desulfobacteria; order Desulfobacterales. The sequence continues at coordinate 4,381 of JAFDFO010000041.1, read as the reverse complement.
CCTCCGGTTCCCGCTCATAAATGGCGATCCCCGCAAAACGCTTCGTTTCTGGTTCGCAAACTCAGTGTTGATGGTTTCCAAGAGAATCAGGACGCACACAAATGTGATTGAGGGGCTGTTTACGGACTGTCGGTTCATACAGGGCGGCATTAATGCTCTTCGAACTGCCTTTGCATAAAGCCAGGGCGGGGCAAGCCAAGCTCAGGACAGGTCCGCGGGCGGGGATAAACCCCGCCCCTACATTCCTATCACTTCGACATGATCCTGTCCTACAACGGATTCTTTGGGTCCTGCCCAACCAGACTCCCCAGACCAAATGCCTGGCATCAGAGAACAAACGTAGGGGCGGGGTTTATCCCCGCCCGCATCCATTGTCATCAGTTCTATGAAGGAAACGCTATTTGAAGGGAGCTTTGTGGAGTGTGGTTGTACACTCACTCAGGATTGTCTTCGAGAGGCTCTTCGTACGTGCATTCCTTCTTGAAGCACTTCAGGTGTCGTCCATCTCGCTTCGTCGTGTGCTCTACGACAAAAGGGGCGTCGCACTCAGGGCAAGCCCGGGCCACTGGTTTGTTCCAGACGGCAAATGAGCATTTTGGATAGCGATTGCAGCCATAGAAAACCCGCCCCCGCCTTGATTTCCTTTGAACAAGCTCTCCACCGCATCCTTTCTCGGGGCACTTAACGCCGGTCGGCTCAGGTTTGGACGTATCTCTGGCCTTGAGAGAGCGGGTATTTTTGCAATCTGGATAGGCTGAGCAGGCAAGGAACGGGCCGAAGCGCCCGGTTTTTTGCACCATGGGGCTTCCGCACTTTTCACACACTTCATCTGTGGGCTTCTCTTCGGCCGGCTCTTCGATTTTGACTGCCCCTTTTTCATCTCGCGTGTAGTTGCGCGTAAATCTGCACTTTGGGTAACCCGAGCAGGCAAGGAAGGGGCCGCTCTTGCCCACTTTGATAGTGAGGGGTTGACCGCAGGCCGGGCAGTCCAGGTCCACTGCCAAACCATCACCCTTCACGCCGCGCATCTCTTTTTCTGCCCGTTCCAGGCGTTCCTTGAACGGCTTGTAGAAATCTTCCAGGACGCTAACCGCATCGATATCCCCTTCCTGGATTCTGTCCAGGTACTCCTCCATTCGCGCGGTGAAATCAACGTTAAGGATATTTGGAAAACTCTCTATCAAGAGGTCATTTACTATAAAACCGAGTTCACTTGGCTTGAAAAAACCTTTGATCCAGTCTACGTATCCTTTCTCTCTAATGGTCGCCAAGATGGCTGTGTAAGTGCTGGGCCTGCCGACACCATTTTCCTCAAGTTCTTTTACGAGCGATGCTTCGGAAAAACGCGGGGGCGGTTGGGTGAAATGCTGCTTGGGATCCAGTCGGTGGCATGTCAAGTCCATCCCTTCAGTGAGCAGTGGCAGAACGACTTTGCTTTCACCTTGCCCCTGGGTGTTATTTGAAGAGGGATTCAAGACCATAAAACCTGGAAAGCGCGTGACCGAACCCGAGGCCTGAAATCCATACGGTCCCGCTGAAATGGTTACCGACGTTTGATCTATCAGTGCCTGCTTCATCTGGCAGGCTACAAAGCGCTGCCATATCAACTTGTAAAGCGATAGCTGATCCTTTGAAAGGAATCCGGCGATTTCCTCGGGCTTCCGGGAGACCGAGGTGGGACGTATTGCCTCATGGGCATCCTGCGCTTTCTTTTTGTTCTTGAAGAAACGAGGTTGCGCTGGGAGGTAGTCCGGCCCAAAATCAGCCTGGATAAGGTTGCGGGCCTCCTCGATAGCCTCTTGGGCAAGGCGGGTAGAGTCGGTGCGCATATAGGTAATCAGGCCTACCGGTTCCCCCGGACCAAGTTCAATGCCCTCATAGAGCTGCTGGGCAACGACCATCGTCTTCTTGGCAGAAAACCGCAGCTTTCTAATAGCCTCCTGCTGGAGTTTGCTGGTGATAAAAGGGGGAGGCGGGTTGCGCCTTTGGGTTTTCTTGACTACTTTTTCTACCTTGAAGGAAGCATCAGCGAGGTCATTGAGGATATTTTGAGCCGATGCTTTGTCAGGGATACCAAGCTTCTTGTCCAATTTCCTTGCGAGTTTTGCCGGAAACGGCGGAGGAGCCTCACCTTCAAGCTCAGCCGTGATGCTCCAGTACTCTTCGGACTGAAAAGCCTGAATTTCCCGTTCTCGTTCGCATATAATCCGAACTGCCACTGACTGAACCCGCCCCGCGCTCAACCCGCGCTGAACCTTCTTCCAGAGGATGGGGGAGATCTGATATCCAACCAGACGATCGAGAATCCTCCGCGCTTGCTGTGAGTCAAACTTGTGCCTGTCAAGTTTCAGCGGAGTGGCCATGGCAGCGAGTATGGCCTTTTGCGTGAGCTCATGAAAGAGGACGCGATAAAACTTGCGCCCTTTTTTCTTGAGGATTTCGGCAGTGTGCCAAGCTATGGCCTCACCTTCCCGGTCCGGATCAGGGGCCAGGTAGATGTTGTCCACATTGGCGGCAGCCTTTTTCAACGCACGGATCACCTTTTCCTTGCCCGGTATTGTTGTGTATTGTGGCTTAAATCCTTCTTCTATGGAAATGCCAAGCTCTTTCACCGGCAAGTCCTTGATATGACCGACGGTGGCTGCCACGTCATAATCAGAGCTAAGGTATTTCTTCAACGTCCGGATCTTGGTAGGCGACTCTACTATGACTAGGGATTTACTCAAAAGCTGTCCTCCCTTAGAAATGCACTACAATTCACCCCTGGAAAAAAATTTGCCAGGGGTCTGGGTAACCAGCCCTTTCAGCTCAAGCTGCAACAGGAGGCCTGAAACATGCCCTGCTGAAAGGGAAAGCTCTCGTACCAAGTTATCGATGTGTATCGGATAAGGGCTCAGTTTGTCCAAAACTTTTTCTTCTGCTGATGTCAATCGTATACTCGACGCAACACTGGTATCGTCTGGGAGGGCTTCTTGGGTAATGTTCAGCTCTTCGACGATGTCATCGGCATGCTCTACCAGCTTGGCACCCTCCTTGATCAACCTGTGAGTGCCCATACTCTTGAAGGACTTAACGCTCCCGGGCACAGCAAAGACTTCGCGACCCTGCTCGGCTGCGAGGCGTGCTGTGATAAGACTCCCGCTCTGGTGGGTTGCTTCCACAATTACGGTTCCTAGCGACACACCGCTTATGATCCGGTTTCGTACCGGGAAGTTGTGAGCCTCGGGTGGAGTCATGAACGAGAACTCCGAAACTACTGCACCATTTTCGGTAATCCTGTGAAACAGCTTCCTGTTTTCGGCCGGGTATATGGTGCCAAGGCCGCATCCCAACACAGCGACTGTCTTTCCCCCAACAGCCAGCGTCCCCGCGTGGGCAGCGGAATCAATACCCCTCGCCATACCGCTGACGATGGTGAAGCCCCGTTGGCTCAGGTCGCCGCTCAAACGTTCCGTGACAGTGCGACCATACGATGTAGCATTTCGCGACCCAACAATCGCGATGTTCAGACTGTCCGGGCGAAGCTTCCCGTACACGTAAAGTACGGGAGGGGGGTCATGAATGTGGCGGAGGAGGGTAGGGTAGTTACTGTCTGAAAAAGTGATGATGCCTGCTCCATTCTTCTCGACCAGTGCAAGATCTTCATGAACCTCTTCGGGAATTTCATATCCCTTAATGACGGATGACAAACGATCACTCACCCCGTCCACCTGCAAAAGGGCTTCTCGTGACGCTGAAAAAACCTTTTCCGGCTCTCCGAACTGTTGAAGGAGATTCAAGAACAGGCGGTTGCCCACACCGGGAACGGTTTTCAGCCCGAGCCAATGGATGAGTGATTGCATAACTACCAAAGAAGTTGCGAGTTGCGTGTTACGGGTTGCGTGTTGTTTAATGCTAAAAATCAGATACTGGATGCTGGCTCGGGTTCCGGAATCTCGGAGGCAAGACTAACATCCAGCATCAAGGATCCAGTATCCAGGATGAAGCATGACTGTATACGAGCAACCGACTAAACGTGTCAAGGGATTTTAGAGGAAGGGCAGGTGGCTTTCTCTTATCGAGATTTGTTCTTTCTCTTGCCTTTGGGGCTCTTGGTGGCCGGCTGCCAGGCAATCAGAACCGGACTTGCTACATAAATCGAGGAATAGGTCCCTACTATGATACCGATAATGAGAGCAAAAGCAAAATCGTGAATGATCCCCCCTCCCAGCACGAAAAGGGCTATAACGACCATCAGGGTGGTCAAAGAGGTAAGGAGTGTGCGGCTCAAGGTTTCATTGATGCTGCGGTTGATGATAATTTCGTAAGGTTGTCGGTGGTACTTGCGCGAGTTTTCTCTAATGCGGTCGAATACAATGATGGTGTCATTTAGGGAATACCC
>JAFDFO010000040.1 GCA_019309815.1 Deltaproteobacteria bacterium | reverse complement strand
CGGTGATCAAGACGTGACCCTGGTTGGGCCTATGCTGGGTGCCCCTCAAGCAGTGCTGATTCTGGAAAAACTCATTGTGTTGGGCGCAAAGAGGATACTCTTTTTTGGGTGGTGCGGCTCAATCCAGGAAAGTGTGAGGAATGGAGATTTCGTGATCCCTGACGGGGCGGTTATAGGGGAAGGGACATCAATGTATTACCCTTCAGAGAACGAAGACGCAAAGCCATCCAACGGCATGGTCAAGGCGATTAGGGAAGGCCTCGAAGGATGCTCGATCCCTTGTCATACGGGCCCTGTATGGTCGACAGACGCTCCTTACCGCGAGACCGAGCAGAAGATCCTATCGCTCCAACGGAAAGGTGTCCTGGGCGCGGATATGGAAGCTTCAGCCCTGTTTTCAGCGGCACGGTTCAGACATGTTGAATGCGGGGCCCTGCTCGTCGTTTCAGACGAGCTTGGCTCACTGCGCTGGAAACCCGGATTCTCAAGTATCAGTTTTCACAGGTCGCGCAAGGTGGCCGCAGAGGTCATATCCTCCATCTGCAACAAGCTAATCCTCATCAAGAAATGAAAAGACTATCACGCCTCTTTATAAGGCGCACGCCGCAAAACACGAAAGAAAAACTAAGATTATCACGAAAACACGAAACAAAGAACAAAACACGAAAAGAGATCAAAAAGAAAAACCAATGATGTTCATATTTGCCTACTTCACAATGCATCCCTTGAGCGGAGTGGTGAAGAACTTGTTTTTTATTGCTTACTATTTCGTGACATCGCCACTTTCGTGCTTTCGTGATAAGTGTTTTTAGTAGGGTTTTTGTGATAGCCTTTTCCCATGCAGGAAAACGTCAAAAAAAGAATAGTTGAGCTCCGCTCCAGCCTGCACCGTCACAATCACCTCTACTATGTGGTGGATGAGCCCGAGATCTCCGACGCTGCATACGACAGGCTCATGCAGGAGCTCATAGACCTGGAGACCGCATGTCCGGAGTTCATCGAGCCTGATTCCCCAACCCAACGTGTAGGGGCCCCTCCGCTTGAGAAGTTTGAAACAGTACCTCATACCATTCCCATGCTGAGTCTGGAAAACGCCTTTGATGAAGAGGAGGTGCTCGCCTTTGATGAGAGGGTGCGTCGGTTCCTCAAGACAGATCTGGCAGTGCTGTACACCGCCGAGCCAAAACTGGATGGTGTGGCCGTGGAGGTGGTCTATGAAAACGGCCGGTTGGTAGAGGCTTCCACACGGGGCGACGGCTATGCCGGCGAACTCATTACGCCCAATATCAAGACCATCAATACGATTCCTCTCGTTCTTATTGAAACAGATGCTGTACCAGTACCCGCGCGCCTCGAGGTGAGGGGAGAGGTCTACATCCCAGTTGATGCCTTCAAAACATTGAACCAGGGACGCCTTGACAAAGGCGAGTCGCCGTTTGCCAATCCACGAAATGCGGCGGCAGGGTCACTGAGACAACTGGATTCCAAGATAACCGCCCAGCGCCCTCTGGAGATATTTTGCTATGGTGTCGGCGTTGTCACAGACCTTGAATTCGGCTCGCACTGGGAGATCCTGGAGGCCCTGAGCGCCCTGGGGTGTCGCGTAAATCCCGACATCAAACCCCGCGCAACGCTCGAGGAAGTCATTGCCTACTACAGAGAATTGCTCAACCGGCGTCATGAATGCCCGTACGAGATGGATGGCATTGTGTTGAAGGTGGACGATCTGACGCTGCAGAAAAGGCTGGGCGAGAAGTCTCGCAGTCCAAGGTGGGCTCTGGCCCGCAAGTTTCCGGCGACGCAGGAAACCACCCGTGTGCTCGAAATCGACGTTCAGGTAGGCAGGACCGGGGCGTTGACACCCGTAGCCAGACTGGAACCCGTCTCGGTTGGGGGCGTGACAGTAAGTCGTGCCACCCTGCACAATGAGGATGAGATCAAGAAGAAAGATGTTCGCATAGGCGACACCGTATTGATCCAGCGCGCCGGGGACGTGATTCCAGAGGTAGTCAAAGTCATTACGACAAAACGCACTGGGACGGAAGAACTTTTTCAGATGCCGACTGCATGTCCGGCATGCAGCTCTCAGGTGCTTCGCCTGGAAGACGAGGCGGTGTGGCGGTGCGTCAATGCCAACTGTCCTGCTCAGGTGAAAGAACGGATTAGGCATTTTGCTTCCAAACGAGCCTTCGATATTGACGGCATAGGGGATAAGCTGGTGGGCCAACTGGTGGACAAGGGTCATCTGAAATCCTATGCAGACCTGTTTTTTCTTGACGAGACAACGTTGGCAGGCCTTGAAAGGATGGGGGAAAAATCGGCTCGGAATATAATTGATGCCATAACAAGCAGTAAAGAAACCACTCTGGCCCGGTTCATCTATGCACTGGGGATTCGGCATGTGGGTGAGCATACAGCCCTCGTTTTGGCCCGCAGGTTCAAAGTGTTGAGCGCACTGATGTTGGCTACCGCGGAAGATCTAATCGCTATAGACGAGATAGGGCCGCGGGTATCTCAAAGCGTTCGCGCATTTTTTGACAACCACGAGAATCAGAGCAACATTGAACGGATGTTGGTTAACGCAGGCGTGAGGCTATCAACGGAAGATGCGGAGGAAGAAGAATCTCTGGCGGGCATGACGATCGTCCTGACTGGTTCGCTGGAGTCCATGACACGGGAACAGACCAAGGATCGCCTCGAGGCATTAGGTGCCAAGGTCAGCTCCTCTGTGAGCCAAAAGACCTCATTTGTGGTCGCGGGAAAAGATCCTGGAAGCAAACTTGACAGAGCAAAAGAACTTGGTGTCAAGATTCTTGATGAAGGAGCATTAATCCACCTGCTTTCAAGGGGGAAGCCATATGGAGAAGGTTAGGGCCCATGTCGTCATCGACGGACGCGTTCAGGGGGTTTGCTACAGACTGGACGCAAGGCGGGCTGCTCTGGAACGGGGCGTTGAGGGTTGGGTGAGAAACCTACCCGATGGCCGGGTGGAGGCGGTACTCGAGGGAGACGAAGCGGATGTGAAATCGATGGTGAAATGGTGCAAGGCTGGACCGCCTCTCTCGCGCGTGACAGACGTCTCCCTGAATTGGGGGCCTTACACGGGAGAGTTCGGGGGTTTTGAGATTACGTTTGTGAGATGACAAGGTTGGTTCTCATCCGAATGATTTCTCTCTTAGTCATTCAACGAACCGGAGACGGAGTGTAACTTTGCCCTAGAGCAATTCCTCTACAGATGATAGCTAAATCGGATGAGAACCAATCCTTAGATCAGAATGTATCCTGGGCTTAGATGGCGCCCTTTAACGACTTGCCCGGCTTAAATCTAACCGTGTTGGAAGCCTTGATCTTGATAGTTGCACCTGTCTGAGGATTTCTGCCCTTTCGTGCTTTGCGACGCACCTTCGAAAAAGTTCCGAAGCCTACCAGGGTTACCTTGCCGTCCTTCTTCTTCAGCGCTTTGGTAACGCTATCCACGAAGGAATTCAGCGCAACACCGGCCGCCGCCTTAGAGATCTTTGCTTCTTTGGCCATTTTCTCCACAATGTCTGCCTTGGTCATCGTTGCCGCCCTCCCTTTTACTTAAGGTTTTCGCCAGTCTCTTTCTGTAAAACCCCTCTACTACAGCGCTTTTCCCTTACATTGATATAATACGGATGTCAACAGTATAATCGCCTTTTTTTGCTATTTTTCTTCAAAAAGTCAGATTCCGCCTTGATTTCCGATTGTCATGACCCTCTTTGCCCCCAAATATGGGCCGCTCATCATGCCCAGCCTTTCACGAAATCTCATAGGCCTTCATCTTGGACAAGAGGGTGGGGTGGCTGATTTCCAGGAGTTTGGCTGCATGAGTCCGATTGTTGTCGGTTTCTCGGAGGGCTCTCTGGATCAGAGCCTTCTCGAGGACCTTGGTGTTCACCTTCAGAGACATACTATCCGTCGGCCAGACATCCCTCGCAGCAGCAGAGTCACTTCCCACCTCATCTGGCAGTTCGTCCATGTGTATCTCAAGTCGGTCTGTCAACACCATGGTGCGCTCCACAACATTTTCGAGTTCCCTGACGTTGCCTGGCCACGGATATGAAATGAGGGCCTGGAGCGCGTCAGGTCGAATGTCCTTTATCTCCTTTTGCAAGCGCTTGTTGAATTTTTCGATGAAATGATTGACCAATAGAGGAATATCCTCTTTTCTTTCCCTTAGAGGTGGCACCTCTATCGAGAGCACATTGATCCGATAGAAGAGGTCGTCCCTAAAAGCGCGTTGTTTGACCGCCTCGGCCAAATCTTGTGCCGTAGCCGCAATAATTCGCACATCAACCTTGTCAGATTGGTTGCTTCCCACAGGCCGTACCATCCCGTCTTCAAGTACCCGAAGCAGCTTCACCTGAAGTGACAAGGATAGTGCTGCGATCTCATCGAGAAAGAGGGTTCCCTGGTTGGCCTCCTGAAAAAGGCCCTTCTTATCTTTTGTTGCATCTGTGAAAGCTCCTCTAACATGTCCAAAGAGCTCACTTTCCAAAAGGTTTTCCGGGAGTCCTCCGCAGTTGATGGCGACCATGGGTGCGTGTTTTCGCGCACCATTGTAGTGAATTGCCCTTGTGATCAATTCCTTGCCGGTACCACTTTCACCCGTAATCAGCACGGTGGTTTTGTAATCAGCGATTTTTTTAATCGTGTCAAAGATGCTGCGCATTGACTCACTCTTTGCCACGATGTTTTGGAAGGAGAAGGTTTCTTGAATCGCGTCCCGGAGCCTGATGTTTTCTTGTAACAACCGGTTCCGTTCCTCGATCTGTCCCAGCTTCAGGAGGATTTCGTCCGGCTTGAAGGGTTTGGAAATATAGTCGGCGGCTCCCAGTTTCATTGCCTCAACCGCCGTATAAATCGAGCCATAGGCCGACATCATAATGATTGCCGCGTCAAGGCCCCGTGATGCGGCTTCCTTCAGGAAAGCAAGGCCATCCATTCTGGGCATGCGCAGGTCGCACAACACGAGGTCGAAAGGCTTGGTTTCAGCCAACGACAAAGCTTCCACACCGTCTGCGGCAGCACTGACCGTGTAGCCGGCCTTCTCAAGCACCACGGTCAGCATATGCCGCAGGTTCGGTTCGTCGTCAATGACCAGGATGTTCTTGGACATTATTCCATCCTATTAGGCAGTCTCATAGCAGTGTCGTTTCTATGGAGTCTATTACAGAAATCAGAGCAGACAAGATTCATCAGATTAAGAAATCCCTTCTGTTTTGGCGTCGCAGTTGCGCCTGGCGGCTTGAAAAGAGGCACTTCGTGCCAAGGCGGAAGCCGCAAATACCAAGCACCAAAACAGTAGTTATTTGGAATTTGGTGCTTTCAGTTCTTGAGCCCCACGCAGTCCCGGAAATTATGGAAGTTATTCATAAGACGCAACACTAGAACAATGCTTTTGCAAAAGCATCAGGATCAAAGTCTTGAAGGTCGTTGGGCTTCTCCCCGAGCCCGATATACTGGATAGGAACCTCCAGGCTGTGGGATATTCCCACAACGATCCCGCCCTTCGCCGTGCCGTCAAGCTTCGTTAGGGCAATACCTGTAATGTCAATGGCCTCGTGAAAAAGCTGGGCCTGTGAAATCGCGTTTTGTCCTGTTGTGGCGTCCAGAACCAACAGAACCTCATGCGGTGCATCAGGGATTTGACGGGAGACCGTTCGGCGGATCTTTTTGAGTTGCTCCATGAGATTCACCTTGGTATGAAGGCGGCCTGCTGTGTCAATGATAACCACATCCACATCCTTCGATGTTGCAGCCTGCAGGCCATCATAGACGACGGCAGAAGGATCGACCTTCGCGTCCGACTTTCCCTCGTGTTCCTTGTGCCGAATCACTTCGGCCCCGACGCGCTCTCCCCAAATCTCGAGTTGCTCAACGGCGGCGGCCCTGAAGGTATCTGCTGCGACCAGCAAGACATGCTTTCCTTCCCGAACAAGCCGATCTGAAAGCTTTCCAATCGTGGTAGTCTTACCGGCGCCGTTGACACCTACAACCATGATAATATGGGGCTTACTATTCGGCGTTTTCATTGCCGTAGACCCGACTTTCAGAAAGGAGAGAATCTGATTCTGAAGGGCCTGCTTAAGTTGGCCGGGGTCTTTCAGATCTTTTCTCTCAACCCCTTCCCTGACATGGTCAAGAAGGGCCACGGTCGTTTGTACCCCGATATCCGAAGTGATGAGGATCTCCTCAAGCTCTTCGAGTAACTCTTCATCGATCTCCCTTCTTCCGAGTACTAGCGTGTCAAGGCGTGTTGTGAAGACTTTCCTCGTCTTGGACAGGCGATCCTTGAGCTTGAGAAAAAGCCCCTTTTTGGGCAACTCTTCTCCTGATGGTTCTTCTTCGACCCCTTCTATCTCATCAGCCTCAGGCGCCTCTTCTATCTCTTGAGACAGGGGTTCGCCTGCTACGGCCTCTTCGGGCGCTGCGTCAGCTTTTTTCTTTCTCGGTTTCCCGAAGAAACCTCGCTTCGGCGATTCGTCTGTCAGGGGTTCGTCCTCGAGCTCTTCTCCTTCGCCCGGCTCAGGCAAATCTTCCAAGGGCTCGGGCAAGGGCCCCTGCTCTGCAATGTCTTCGGGAACCGTGTCGGCCTTCTTCTTCCTTAGTCCTCCAAAAAAGCCTCTCTTTTGCGGCTCGACCACCGGCGTTTCCTCTTCGAGCTTTTCCGCGTGGTCCGCTCCGGGTTCTTCTTCCGTCTGTTCGGGCATGGCTTCCTGTACTGGAGTCTCTTCAGGGGCTTCGTCAGCCTTCTTCTTTTTTCCAAACCATTTCATCGGCGTGACATGCGTGTGTCTGACATCTCCTTTTAGCGGTGAGATTTGGTGTCCAATCTACAATTTATGCACGGCGTGGGCGAAAAGTAAACCCTGTCGTTGCTAAACGACTTAGCAATAGGTTCTAAAAGCAGCAACAGCCTTTCTCCGCGAGATTCTTGAACGATTTTGTGAAAGTCACTGCGGGTGATATCCAGAAAACTACACAAAACAGGTAAGTTGTTTGCCCTTCGGGAAAGCCCTCCAGAGGCGGACAAGCCGAAAATACTGCATCTCCTGCGCTTGCCCGCCTCTGGCGGACTTTTGCAACGTCAGGGTAAAGCCTTTCCAACCCTGACGGGTGGTGTCTTGACAGGCAGGTTTTCGAGCCTGGTGACGATGAAGCAGGAAACACGATTTGAGTTGGGCGGGGTCAGGAGCAAAGCGGCTAGAGAGGGATCAAGTCGACAGCTAGGCAGCTCCGCTCAGGCGTGGTTGTTCGCTTTCAAGATTTATCGAGACGAGTTTTGAGATTCCCTTGTCTTCCATGGTCACCCCAAACAGGGCGTCTGCCACCTCCATGGTCTGCTTGTTATGGGTAACCAGAATGACTTGAGACTCTTCCCCGATTTGCCGGAGAAGGCTGTTAAAGCGATAGATGTTGGCATCATCCAAGGGAGCATCAATTTCATCAAAAACACAAAATGCCGTGGGCTTGATCAGGAAGAGCGAAAAGATAAGAGCAATTGCCGCCAGAGCCTTCTCGCCGCCAGAAAGGAGGCTCATGCGCGTCAGTCGTTTTCCCGGGGGGTGCACGAAGAAAGAAACGCCTGATTCGAGCGGTTTCTTTGGGTCGGTGAGTACCAACTTGGCCTTGCCCCCCTCAAACAGCTTGGGAAAGACGATTTCGAGTTTTTCGTTCACAGCTTTGAAGGTCTTCATGAATCGTCTCAAAGAAGTTCGGTTGATCTTGCGGATCACTCGACGCAGCGCCTCTGTGGCTTCAAGGAGGTCATCACGCTGTTCGGTGAGGAATCGGAATCGTTCCTCCAGGGTCTCATACTCCTCGATGGCTGCGGGGTTCACCTCACCCATCCTGACAATCTGTTCGCGGAGGCGGGTCAGCTCCGTTTCCATCTCTTCCGTGGAAACCTCTTCGGTGTCATCCCCAACACCAGACTCCTCGATATCTTGCCGGTAGTTTTCCCGAATACGACTCACGAGATGCTCTCGCCGCATTCGTCTTTCTGTCTGCTTTAGTTCGAGTTGCTGGAGCTTCTGTAAAGCTTCCTGCTGAGCGTTTCCAACATCGGAGAGTGCCTGGTCGTTCTCTTCAAGCATTTTCTCAATGGTCTGGTACTCGGCCTCCATTCCATCCAGGGTCTGTTTGGCGGCCTGCAGTTCCGCGTACAGGCGGGCCATCTTGTCTCGATCTGTCTCCATACGCTGCTCAACGGCAGTTTTGTCTTCCCCTCTTTGCTTCAATTGCTCCGTTAAGTGGTTCAGGTTCTTCAAGCGCTCATCCTTAAAGCCTCTCAAGCGTCGCAGTGTATTCTGGGAATTGTCATGTTGTGCCTGGAGCTTGGTCAATTCCAGTCTCAGCTCCACTAGCCGTTGGTGGGCAGTTTCCAAGTCTACGGAGGATTTTCCTATCTCTGTGTTCTTCGCGCTGATGGTGGCTTCTGCTGTCTGGATTTCATCGGATAGCCCGGACAGCACTTCCTGGTACTTGGAGAGATCCCGATCCAGATCAGTTTCCTCTCCTTGAATCTGTTGTGTCTCAAGGTCAAAGACTTCCAGGCGATGATGCACATGCTTCAGCCCTTCGTTGAGCCGATACAGTTCCTTTTCGCGATCCATTTCTTCTTGAGTCTTCTGGCGCTGGATTTGCCGAGACTTCTGAATTTGAGTCTCCAGGGCAATCGCTTCAGACTCCAACTGTTCTTGAGTGGCTTTCCCTTTTGCAACTGAGGTCTCTAACTGGGAAAGCTGCTTGCTCAGATCCCGAATCTCCTTCTTCTTGGATAAGATGCCGGAGGACACGCTCTTCGAACTTCCTCCTATCAGAATGCCTTGAGAGCAAACACGATCTCCTTTTTGTGTGACCACAGCATGCGGAAACCCGTTTCTGTTCCAGAGCTGCAGTGCTGCGTTTATGTCTTTGGCAATCACGACGTGTCCCAGCAGGAACTGGATCACATTCTCGTAACCCGCTTTTACCTTAATATGGTCAGTGAGGACACCTGCGGAGAATTCAGCCAGGCTTTCTCGAGGCAGGCCTTTCTCGGCATCAACAATCGGCCTGACGCTCTGCATGGGAATGAAGCCACTCCTCCCGGCCGACTGGGCATGAAGATAGTCAATGGCTGCCACACCGCCCTGCTGGTCCTGGACGATCACATATTGCAGGGCTTCACCCAATGCGGCTTCCACAGCATCTTCATAGGTGGCTTCGGCTTCGATTACGTCAGCTACCAACCCATGAATCCCGTTTTGACCACTGTCTTTGGACGCGGACCTCCTCATGATTGCCCGCACCCCTTCTTTGTACCACTCGTAGTTCTCATCCATCTTCCTGAGGGCAGCATGCCGCGATCGGATCTGCTGCTTTTCGGCTTCCGTGGTCTGGACTTTGCGCACCTGGTCGGCCAAGACCACTCGTTTTTCTGTAAGCTGCGCCTCCGACGATTCCAGGCTCCGGCCTATTTCGCCGAGCTCTTCCTTCAAGGTGTCGAGCGCGCCGTTCACCTTGGTGAGGCCCTTTTCAATCCTGCTGCGTTCGGCCTGCGTTTGGCTGTTTTCCTTCTGGATATTCTCCAGTCGTCTGGCAAGGGTTGCTTTGTTCTGCGAGGTGTTCTGCAGTGAGTTTTGGTAGGCTGCCTTCCGAGTTGACAGGTCCATGAGTTCAGCCTTCTGGGTTTCCAGCGTCTGATTCAGCTCTGCGAGGCGATCCTTCAAGGCGTGCTCGGCGGGCTCCTCTTGTTTCACGGTTTTTTTGGTTCTTTCAATGTCCCGTTCCAGGACGATTGTACGCTCGTCTATATGCTGACATTCGAGATTGACTTCACGATCCTTCTCCTCGACCTCGTTAATCTCAGCCCTGAGTTGCTCGGCTTCGGTGGCCAAACGCTCAAGATCTTTGGTTCCATATTCGAGGCCCTGTTCAATCTTGTCGATTGTTCGCTGGAGTTGATGGCTTGCTGCTTTGTGCTCCGAGATGTCCCCGTGCTTGACTGCTCGCTCCTGTTTTATCTGTTCAATGGCCGCGTCAAGTTTTGCGAGCTGCGCCCCATGACTGTGATCTTTGTCCTTCAAGGCTTCGAGTAGGGTCTCAGTTTCGCGTATTTCAGCACAGATGATCTGGTAGTGATGAGATGCCAGCCCAACCTCTAGGCGTTGAATCTGTTCTTGGTACGCCTTGAATCGCTCGGCCTTTCTGGCCTGGCGTTTAAGGCCGTTCATCTGGCGCTTGATCTCAACGATAACGTCGCTGATCCGCAAAAGATTGTGCTGGGTTCGCTCAATCTTGCGCAGGGCTTCGTTCTTTCGGCTCCTGTACCGGGTGGTGCCTGCAGCTTCTTCCACAAAGGAACGTCGTTCGTCCGGTCCGGCATCGATAAGGGAGGAGATCCTCCCTTGTTCAACCACCGCATAGGTTCTGGATCCCACGCCACTTCCCATCAATAGATTCTGGATGTCCTTGAGTCTGCATGGCTGCTTATTGATGAAATAACCACTCTCGCCAGACCTGAAAAGGCGGCGGGAGACCATGATTTCAGAAAACTCCCGAAACTGTTCCGGGGTGTTCCCATTATCATTCTCGAGTGTCAGGGTCACCTCAGCCACGTTTAATGGGGGCCTTTTCTCTGCGCCCGAGAAAATGATGTCCTCCATGGCCTTCCCGCGCAGCATCTTCACGCTCTGCTCGCCCATGACCCAACGAAGGGCATCGACAATATTGCTCTTGCCGCAGCCGTTAGGACCGACGACCGCGGATATCCCTTCGGGAAATGCGACTGTTGTCTGGTCCACAAACGACTTGAAACCAGTGACATCCAACTGTCTGATTTTCATTAGCGTATCCCCTTTAAGGCACTCAGCGTAGACACCAATAATTGACATAGCATAATAACAGAAAAAAGGCCGATTTGTAAAGGACAAAATACAATAAAATGTATATCTTGGATAGATCTATACAACATGTGGGGTTTTTGTTGTCTGCCCACAATCATGTCCAAACCGAGTTGTGTCTCCAATAAACGATGAAATGTACCGCGTCAGGCAGGGGTAGAAGGGGTATTTTCTTTTTGCGCGTGATCGAAGAGGGGATGGAAGACCGTCAATTAGGGTTGTAAACGGAAGGTGACTATGCTATTGTATTTATTAGAATACATGGAGTTGCATGGGAAAAATGTTCAATTTTCGTTTTGGAAGGCGCCTTGCCGTGGGTGAAGAGAGTTATGATTTCCCACCTTTTCGCCCCCCCAGTGAGGCGAACAGCCTACTTTTGCGTGTAACGCGGGGGTGTCCCTGGAATCGTTGTGCTTTCTGTCCCATGTACAAGCACGTGAAGTTTGAAAAACGCCCGGTTCAAGAGGTCAAGCAAGACATTGACACCGCCAGGGACTACACGGGTGGGAACGTGGAGACGGTATTCATTGGGGATTCAGACAGTCTTGTCATCAAACGTGATGAGATGTGTGAGATCCTGAGCCATCTTCATAGCGTGTTCCCATCCCTGACGAGGGTCACCAGCTATGCCAGAGCCCTGACCCTGAAACGAAAGTCTCTCAAGAGTTTGGAGCAGATAAGATTGGCGGGACTGACCCGGCTCCATATCGGTCTTGAGACCGGCAGTCCGCGATTGCTCGCCCGGATGAAAAAAGGTGCCGGCGTCGAAACCATGGTCGAGGGGTGTCTGAAGGCTGCGCAAGCCGGCTTTGAGGTCTCTTTGTACGTGCTCGTGGGAATCGGGGGAGAATCGGACTGGGAGGAACATGCCCTGGAGACAGCAAATGTGCTCAACAGGATCAATCCTGATTTTATTCGCTTGCGGACACTCACCCCGCAGCCGGACACGCCCGTGTTTGAATGGTGGGGCGAGGGGAGTTTTAAGATGCCCGGCCCTGAGACTATTCTAAAAGAACAAAGAGCCCTGATTGAGAATCTGTCAGTCACGTCACAGTATCTTTCCGATCATGTCTCCAACTATGCCCCTATTGACGGAAGCCTGCCGGGCGACAAGACAAAGATGCTCTCACAGATCGATACGGCTCTGGAGAGACTTGCAGACGATGCGGCCTATAAGGCTGATCTTGAAGGGATGCGTTATCTGCGGAGGTTGTAGGAGCAATTCCATGCCGATTTATGAGTTTGAATGTGCCAGTTGCGGGGAGGCCTTTGAAGTGATCCTCGACATGGGTGAGGCACCTCCGTCATGTCCGGCGTGTGGGGATAGCGAGTGTAGAAAGCTGATAGGTGCTCCGGCTGTTCACGTCAAGGTAGACCATGCAACGGGCCGGGAGAGTCAAAGACTACTTGAAAGATGGCAAAACCGCGGACGCAGTGCGTTTTGCGGACAAGGCCGCCTCTATGACCAAGTCTGACCGGGCCAAAAAGATCGCAGATAAGCTGCATAGCAAAACGGACAAATAGGCA
Source organism: Deltaproteobacteria bacterium (assembly GCA_019309815.1). GTDB lineage: Bacteria > Desulfobacterota > Desulfobacteria > Desulfobacterales. Next base: position 186 of record JAFDFO010000040.1, on the reverse strand, counting down.
CCTTTCCAGAACATCTTCCATTGCAGCATCTCGGCCTCAATCGGTTTCATCCCTCATTGGAGCCGCTATCGGTCTCCCAATCCTTGTGAGTTCTGTGATTCTATTCGTCCAAGACCCCGTCTTTTCCTATTAGCCACCCAAAAAATACACTGTTTTTCCAGAGAAAATACAGTCTTTGCCCCATTG
>JAFDFO010000039.1 GCA_019309815.1 Deltaproteobacteria bacterium | reverse complement strand
CCAGGAAAGACACACCGGCTGTTATTCCACAAGCAACAGCAAATCCGGCTTCCACGCCTCCCGTAACAATATCAGCAGTCGGCGCAAAGAAATCAGATTCCGGAAATGCTTCCGACCATGTTGGTAGTAGTAGAAGTGGGTTGATCCACGCTTCATTCGGGCTTTCATCCTCCAGCCCCAACGGGTCCGCCATATTTATCGGATCATTGAAGCAGTAGTTGTAGAGATCAGCATTCCCTCCCGCAAAGGAGATCGGGTCCTTGGCAGTCCAGCGACCCGTGTCAGGATCGTAGTCCCTGAAGCCGAAGCGAACTAGACCAGTATCGTGGTCGTGCAGTCCCCCGGCAAAGCCGAACGGAACCTCAAATGACGCATTGGTGTCATCGAGGATATTTCCAAATGAATCGTATTCGATTTTCTTTACCACAGTGCCGGATGCGTCTACAACGACCCTGGGGGACCCAACCTGGTCATATGACAGATAGTAGGAGATCCCGCCCTTGGTCATCGCAAGCGGTAACCTGCCATCGGCATATTCAAATCGCATGAGCAGATTGTCACTTCCGTCGTAGACTGCCAGTAGTTTCGTGAAGCCCTGCCAGAGATACTTCTTCACTATAACTCCGTCGCTTTTCTTAGCGATCCTCCTTCCCAAGGGATCATGGATATACTCAATGAGCCTTCCGTCCGGAAGCGTCACACGCAGAAGTTCGCCCCGCAGAGAATAGTCATATTCCGTCACATCTGATCCGTCTGTCTTCCTTGTCAAGAATCCATCTAAGTCATACTGGCAGGACGTTGTTCCCGCCGTAAGCAGGTGGTCCTCATCAGAATAGGTGAGGTTCCTTCCCGAGATCCCCCGCATGGTATTCATCTCGTAGGTTCGAGTTCCATTCGGTCCATATTCATATTCTTCTACCAGGGTACCGTTTTTAATCACAGTCAGCAGCCGACCCATTGAGTCATAACTGTACAAATAACCGGACGTGACACCGTCCACCGTTTCTGTTTTTGCTACTATCCTGCCTGCATTGTCACGGGTCAAGTCCCAGGAGGTGAGCCCTTGGCTGCTGACTGTGAAATCCGTTCCATGTATTTCGCCGTATCCGTTGAAATTTCGACTCAGATTGAAATCTGTGCTTGTTACCGCCTCAGGCAGTCCGTTGGCGGGATTGCGTGAGACAGTGAAACCGCCCGCACCGGTCAATAGACCGTCGTCGTCATACATGAACATGCGTGTATCGCCGGCGTAGGTGAGGCCATTCAGGTTGAAGTCGTTATTGTAGGAGTACAAAATAGACTGGTTCAAAGTGCCGCTCAGATTTTGGGATGTGACGAGCTTTCCATCGTAACCATATGCGATGGTATCAATCCCATTAGTAATCGAGCCCAGCTTTGTGCCGCACAGATAGCTAAGGTTGACATTCGCATCAGGCGCCTGGATCTGGACGAGCCTGGTGTTGTCATACACATTGTTGATCAGCTTACCCGAAGGGAAGTTGATTTGGACTAAGCGTCTGTCTTTGTCATACACGTAGCTATAGGTGCCACTGAGGGGTGTCTGGTACAAGCTGTTCCGATTCACCCGGCTGTAAGCAAAACCGTGTTCGATGGCAGAGGGATTTGTCAAAAGAGTCATATTGCCGTTTTGGTCGTACGTGAAGCCCAATGACGTTCCGTCAGGATGATAGATCCCAATCACACGGCCCACCTGATCGTAGTCGTATGTGGTGGTAAAGCTCTCGGGGTCGGTGACGGAATCAAGAAATCCTTGTCCGTTGTAGGAAAAGAGGGTTTCTCTGGTATTGGCGGCAACAGAGACCAACCTTCCGCCGGCATTATAGCTGTAAGTTGTTTCATATAGGCCCGGGATATTGAGGGTCGTCCTCAGAAGACTGCCGGGATCGTAATGAGTGCTAAGCATCCTCCCTTCAGGAGAGACAATTGATTTTTCAGATTGGAGGAGATTGTTTTCAAGCGTGGTGGTCTTACCATTGACAGTCACAGTTTCGGTAACCAAATCGGAGATTGCGTCAGAATCCGTGTCCTGGTAGGTCTTGTTTCTTAGTGTGACCTTCTCCAAGGCTGAAGGGGTGCTTTCCGTCATTTCTTTTACATACTTGAACCGGTGTTCCGGGTCTATACCATACTTGAAGTCAAGCTCCATGCCGCAGGCAAGCGACTTGTGCACGGTCAGCCCATCGGCCGATTGCTCAAAGAAGGTTTGCGCCCCAGCGGGTCCGGTGATGGCAGAAGTGTATTTCCCAGAGGAATAGGTGTGATCCAGATAAGAAGTTAGGTTCCCTTCTCCGGTGAGCACCTCTGTCAGAATATCACCATTTGCAGATGCCGTTTTGCCGAATTGCCAATGTCCCAACTCTTCATCTGTGGCGTCTGTCAGCTGACCGTTCGCGTCGAACACGCGGTCAAATCGGTTGCCCTCCGGCTCAGTTTTAGCCGTCATCAGGCCGTGGGGCGTATATTCAAAGTTGAAATAGCTGCCTCCTGGATACGTAATGCGGGTCAGGTGGTTATTGGCGTCGATTGTCAACATGGTCGTCAGCCCATCCGGTGAAATAATCGAGGTGGGCACACCGCCGGCATCCATCTCAATGGTGGTTTGGTTTCCAAACTGATCAGTCATGGAATTCAGTTTGTTATTCCCATTGTATCCAAATTCACGAAGAATCACACCCGTGTCAAGATCAATTGTCTTTTCGTGCTGGCCGGCGTCTGACATAATGTAGCCAAAGCCATTGTTATCCGGGAAAACCCTGGTATCGTCATACGCTATTTTGCGAATAATACACCTATCGCCGATGAATAAGTTCCCCAACGGATCAAAGTTAATACTATAAGGAAGATCCATATTGGCTTCAGCTGCAAGGCCTCCATCGCCGCTGATTCCCTTAATTCCGCTGCCCGCTATCGTGGTTATGATACCATAGCGATCAACTTTCTTTATCATGCCGCCGGACGCACCTAGAAAAAAATTCCCAACCGCAATGTATAGATTTCCCGATGAATCGAGTGTGATATCGTATATCTCACCAATGGGCGCTTGCGTAGCGGGCCCTCCATCGCCCAGGAAATCATGATGATAGCCTCCGTTTCCGGCTGCAACGGTCCAGTTTCCTTTTTGATCGATTTTGCGGACAACATTCCGTGACCAATCAAAGAAATATATGTTGCCCTGGGCGTCTACGACGAGATCCGAAGTGGAATAATAGAATTGCGGACTGCTGCCACTATCGATGTAGGCGATCGTGTTAATTATTCCCCCGCTATCAATCTTTCTAATGCGATATGAAAACATACGATCATCAATTATTGTGGCGATAACATAAATGTTGCCGGCAGAATCCAATGCAATTCCGTCCGACTTTTCTAAAGAAGCATCGATAGCCGGACCCCCGTCACCGCTGTAGGCGCAGGTTCCGTTTCCGGCGACTGTCGTGATGATGCCTGCCGTATCGATCTTTCTTACCACAAAATTGCTACCGTCCAGGAAATAGAGATTTCCAGCCGCATCTGATTCAATATCGTCAGGACCATTTAGTTTAGCTCTACTGGCAAGGCCTCCGTCTCCTCTGTAGCCGCCTTTTCTGTTGCCGCCGGCGATCGTCGTGATGATGCCGGCCGAGTCGATTTTGCGGATACTGTTGTTAGATCTATCTGTGAGGTAAATACAACCGGACGGACCAATCGTGAATTCAAAATACATTTCCAATTCGGCCTCCAGCGCCGGTCCTTCGTCCCCGCTATTGCCATCCTCGCCGGTTCCGGCCACACGTTCGATAATGTCCACATTATTTTTCAGTGTTGTCCCATCCCCTTTGTAGAGCACCGATTCTTTGGGTTCCGAGAAGTGATGTGGGGAAAGAGTCCAGCCTTCGGCTACGGCGCTATAAGGGCTATCAATTTCAACAGCACTCTTATTCCAAAGTATGATCTCTTGCCTGGCCCTGATTCCAGTGATCGTTCCACTCGTTGTCTGAGCAAAGGCCTGCTGAAAATCACTCGGGGTCATATAGTAAGCCGGGTATACGAAACCGAACTTTATAGAGGCGATAGTTCTGCCAAAAACCTTCTCACTAAGAAAATCCAAACCATCCCAAGTGAACTCCGTCTTCTGGTTGGAGAGGGGACTCAAGACTTCCGTGAAAGTCCTGCCAGCCACATTCAATTCCACAATAATACTCTGGAGGTTGGCTGGAACAGTGGGACCACTGGCAGGAACGGATATGACGGTCTTATAGCCCTCTACGCGATTGCTGGCATAGTGAAGGGTCATGTCAGTGCCCGGGACGGGGATGTCCTCGTGGAAGATGCGACCTCTATCTTCAACAAAGGAGCCTATACTGGTTTTGCAGTCCTTATTATCTTCCTGCTGACCGGCGTGGGGTTCTCCTCCGGGGTTGGGAGAAATGGCCCCTGGCGGCGGGCCGAAAGGCCAGTTACAGTCCCACGGGGTGAAGTGGGATATTTCTACTCGCCAGAAGGTGGTTCCGGGTTGATACTTTGCCGGGTCATCAAGACCCCTGACCTCATCAACGAAAGCACTATCTCCGTTGAGATCGTCGGGTTGACCGTTTCCGGTGGCGTCTAACGCGTCAACTATGCCGTCGGTGTCGATGTCCAGCAGTTCCACTACAATGCCGTTGTCCGAGGGGACCCATACACCCCTGTCCCGATCGTAGTGGCCCACCGGGACGACACTTCCCACATCAAATCCCAGGAAGTTTTCTACCCAGGTGATGACCGGTTTATCAAAACGAATCCTCTCAACCCCATCCACGCTGAGTTCCGCGCAGTACGTGTAACCGGAATTCACAGGCAACCTGGCCGGCATCGACTCGGGAATGGTGAACTCGGTAGCCCGGGTCCTGACGCTCGTTAGTTCCCCAATGACATTGCCATCAGCATCCACCTCGTAGGCCAGGTTATCACCGGTAAAAACGGTGGTGCAGGAACGAGTGCCGGACTCGTCAGACACCACAGTACTCTGATGCGTCACTACCGTTTCCGGGTTGCCGTCGAAGATGACTGTTGTAGACATTGGATCCTCGGCGATCATCCGGACGGTTTCAGCGACGGCGATGTTGTTCCAGGAGGCACGGACCTTTCTGTGAGCAATTATCAACCCATCCTTCTGGTAGACAAGGACAGTTGTTCCTCCGCCGTTCACCGGAACAGAGAATCGGCCGCTTGCATCCGTGTGCGCAGTTCCGTATTCAGGATGGCGGTGAATGGTGATGGAGACATCTTCTAAGGGAGAGCTGTGTATGTCATCAACCAGGCCGGTGATAATCGAAAAGCGTTTGGTATCATAGTCAGCAGTGGCGTCCTGAGGGATCAAATGCCAATATCGGGACACGAAAGGATCGTCTTGTGAGGGCTCATCTCCCGTCACCGTGACCAGAGCTTGATCAGTCGCGGTACCGCTGACACCCGCAGCCGTGATGGTGTAGGTGGTGCTTTCGGTTGGAGAAACCGTGGTGGAACCGTTGATTCCAACAGAACCCACATCCGGCTCGATAAAGCAGGAATCAGCATTGGTCGAAGTCCAGGAAAGGGTTGAAAGCTCGCCGACCTGGATAGTGCCGGGGTCAGCACTGATCTCAACCGTGGGCGACTGGGTCCCTCGAGTAATTTCAACAGTCAGATAACCGTCGCCCTTGGCCTTCTTTATTTTCACGGTGAGCGAATTGCTTACAGTCAGATTAATAGACGCCTGAAGGGTATAAACGCCCTGGCTGAAGTCCTCTGTGCCGAAGATCTTGTCCCCATTAACTGAGATAACGGCACTGCTCACCCTGGAGGAACCATCCGCCTCCCCGCTCGTGACAATTATAGTCGCGTTGCCCGGCGTGGCAGAAAATGTGTCGGTGTAGACATCAGCTGGTCCTTTTGTGCGGAAATACTGCTTTGGCCCAAACACAGTCTCCGCCGTGGCAGAGGGGGTGGCAACGAACGAACTCAGGAACAAAGAGAGCGCAACAAGAAGAGCTTTTTTCATGACATGTCCTCCAAGCAATGCTGGATCGGATGTGGGAATCGCAGCCAGGTGGTTTTGTGCAACGATTGTCACAGGTTTCTGCAGATGGCAACGCTGGATGATTTCGGGAAAACCGCGGATAGAAAATTGGTAAGTGGACGGGAAACGCAGGAGGGGATGGGGTTTGCGTGTTTACCCTGGGGGGAAATGGGACCTCAGAATCTTGTCAAGAATGTTGCTATGAAGGTTTTTAAGGAGTGAGGGGTCGGAGCAAGTCGAAATAGTTGGCGAAATCATAAAGGGCGGGGATAAACCCGCCCCTACATCTCGATAACTCAGGCTGGGATACCCAATTCGAGGTGCATCAAGAATTCTTGATTTCCCTTGGGACCAAGAATAGGGGAGGGGATGACTCCAAGGACACGCAGCTTGAAACCCTCAAAAGCCGCGGTGAGATCTTTGATGACTGCATCATGGAGCGCAGGGTCACGCACCACACCCCCTTTACCCACCATCCCCTTGCCTACCTCAAACTGCGGCTTGATCAGGCAGATGATATTCGCCGGCTGTTTTATGAGTTGTGAAACCACCGGGACTACGATCTTAAGTGAGATAAAGGAGACATCGATACAAGCGAGATCCACGGGGTGGGGCAGGGCACCGGCATCAAGGTGCCGGATGTTGGTTCGTTCTATGACTTCAACCCTGGGGTCGTTTCGCAGTGACCAGTCGAGCTGGCCATAGCCAACATCGACTGCTGTGACGTGTTTTGCTCCGTGCTTGAGAAGACAATCCGTGAACCCGCCGGTCGAGGCACCAACGTCAAGACACGTGAGACCGGTCACATCAAGGTTGAAGGCACCAAGCGCAGCTTCGAGTTTGACGCCGCCGCGACTCACATAGGGGATGTCTTTGCCCGTGATCTCAATGGCTGCATCCGCAAGGACTTGAGCACCTGCCTTGCTTGTCCTTTTTCCCTCGACCCAGACTTTGCCGGCAAGGATCAGTGCCTGGGCGCGTTCACGGCTCGGGGCAAGGCCGCGTTCAACCAGGAGCAGATCTAAACGACGCTTCTGCAAGTATATTACTTCCCTTCGAGAACTATGTGATGTGTGATGTGTGATGTGCGATATATGATGTCATGATTTGTGGCCTCTCTCGACCGCACAAATGAAGCGATTGAGTTTTCGACTCAGCTCATCCAATTAGTTGCAGTTTTTAATCGTCTGTCCCATATCTCACATCTCACATCACTTAGCGAGGAATCCCCAAAAGTATCAACGCTCCATCGCTTGCTCAAATTTCCTCAGCTGGCCTTCATAGTAGACCCTGTCATCCGGATTCATAGTCAAGGCCTGCTTGATGGTTTCGATGGCTCTTTCATGCAACCCGTTCGTATGATAGCTCTCTGCCAGGGTGTCCAGAATGTAAGGGACCGGCTTCATGGCCGCAGCGTGAGTTGCATATACTAAGGCTTTTGCAGGCTCGCGGTAATGCTGCTCTTCGCATGTGGCATACAGCCACGCGAGGTTGTTTAGAGTTTCCGGATCGCGGGGGGCGAGTTGAAGCGCTTTTTCATACGCGTCGATCGCCTCGGGATATGCTTTGTCCTCGTGGTAGACTGCGCCAAGCATGCTATACAGCCTCGCGTCGTCTGGCTTCTTCTCCAATTCTCTGACAAGGACCTTTTCGAGGACATGCTTATTTAAGGTTTCCCCCAATTCACCGGAATTGATTGCATACCCAACGTATCCTGCGCACAGCAAGGCGCCCACGAAGACCATAATGCTCCTGCGTAATTTGCGGTCGTGCTGGACGATCACACGCCTGTCAGCTTCACAGCGGTCCAGGAAGTCAACCCGCTGGCGGATACTGAAGTGGTGCCAACTCGGCCTGTCGTGACTGTGACCGCTGTAAACGGCAATTTTGTCCAAGGACGAAACGAGCGATTGGCTGCTTCCCAATAGGGTGAAAGCATAGCAATCGGCCTGCCGCTCACAGTTACGCATGAAATATCCGAAGACGTAGCGAAAGTAGACCAACAGAACGCTTGCCATGGCCACGGTTAAGGCGACTGATGTCACCGTGGCCTGTTCGAATGGGGCGTCACGCACCACTGGAAATGTCAAGTTGATGTACAGGATGGCGTAAAGGATCAAATCAAAGACAGCATAAGAGAGAACAATAAATCCTAGAAAAAATACCAGGTAGAAGACGAGGTGTTTCTTCTTGATGTGGCCAATTTCATGGGCCATGACTGCGTCTATCTCATTATCATTCAAAATCTGAAGCAGACTATCTGTCACGAGAATATAACGGAACCGCTTGATTAACCCCATGACGCCCGCAGTGAGCAGTTTTCCCTCAAATATTGGCCAATTCAAGATGTTGTTGTATTGCAGGTTCGCCTTTTCGCAAATCGCTTCAATTCGCATGCGCTCAGGCCCTTGCGGCAGGGGGCGACACTGCCAGAAGACCTTGATAAGGGAAGGCGCGACAACAACCAGGGCTACGAGAAAAAGGGTAAAGAAAACCGTCTGCCCTTCCGGTGTGGCAAGGAGGCGCTTGGGAGCGGAAGCGGGAAGAAGATTGATGATGTCCATGGCGGCTGTAATGAGCAGCCACGGCAAGATGACAGGGACGTTGAACGAGATGTTGGAAAGGACGTAGGATTTCCTGGACACCTGACTTCTAAAGAGGATTTTATAAACGTCATAGTTCCCTGCCCATATGATGGCAAGGTAGCCGATGAAGAGGCCAATAAACAAGAGGGCTGTGAGCGTTGGGGAACCTGAAAAAGGCGAAATAGTCAGGACATAGAATTTGAGGTTCAAGACGTAGATGTTGACAGCGAAGATAACAATGGCCACAAGGGCCTGTCGGTGGAACATCTTGTCAAACTCACCGTGAACGCCATAGGTCCCTCTGACGGCTATCTTGCTGTAAAAGAAATTTGAGGCCCTCTTTGTAGTAGCTACAAGAATTGCTACACCAAAGAGGAAGAGGCCCATGGTCCCAATCGGTCCAAGATAGGGGGTTTCAGGGGGGTGATACGTCGTGTAGATGAGAAGAACTATGATGAAGTAGATGAAATTGGCGTACATTTGCAAGGGGGTTTAGCTTGGAAGCAATACTCAAAATATAGGTTAAGAACGAAAAAGCAAACCAGTGAAAAAAGATTTGTCTTTATTGAAGAACCCTGCAGCAAGCTACGGGGTTAGCGCTCGCTGGTGCGGTTCAATTACAACAACACAATAATCTGAAAGTCTTGATATTCTTAGGACCTACGATATCCAACTCCTGGCTGATTCAAGCTCTTTAAAGGGAAAATGTTTAATATCGGCCTTAACAAAGTGCTTTCCAAGTGCTTGGGCCACATCAGCAATCTTGGAATCAGTCACGAGGGCAAGCTTGGCAATCTCCCTGTGATGGTCCCGCACAAATTTCAAATGCTCGACCATCCCGGCAAATTCCTTCCATCCGGGGAACTTTTCGGTTTCAATGATCAATCCGGTCAATTTCCCCTTTTCTTCAATAAAAGGATCAACCGCTTCTGATAAGGCCTGAAAGTCCTGAGCCTCTAATTTCCCTTCCGGTCGAACAGTAAGTACTCCTGCAATCTCGTCTAAGTTAAATGATATCATCGTTTTCTCCTATTTTGGGTCAAGTTTCGTCAGAGGATCTTTACCCAGAAGAAGAGGCTGCGTTGCCTGAGATATAGGCTATCACATTTTTGAGAATACCATCCAGATCTGTTTTTGGTTCAAAACTGATGCACTCCTTGATCTTCTCAATGCCCGGGACTCTTCTCTCCATGTCTTCGAAGTCCTTTTCAAAGGCGACTTCGTAGGGGATGTAGTCAATCTTTGACTTGCTCCCGGTCATGGCAACAATCTTCTTGGCCAGATCCTCGATGCTGATCTCTTCCGTGCCCCCTATGTTAAACACCTCGCCCATGGCTTTCTCGCTCTCCATGAGACCCATCAAGGCGTCTACCACATCTTTGACGTACGTGAAGGTGCGCGTCTGTTTTCCGGTCCCGTAGATCGTGAGGGACTCCCCCGTCAGCGCCTGGCCGACCAGCCTTGGAACGACCATGCCGTATGCTCCGGACTGCCCCGGTCCCACAGTATTAAACAGTCGCGCGATAACAACCTCGAGGCCGTGCGTCCGGTAATACGACAATCCCATGAACTCATCCATAAGCTTGGAGGCCGCATAGCTCCAGCGGAACTTGCTGGACGGGCCGTAGATGATATTGTCTGTTTCTACCAGCGGGGCGTGGAGATGCTTTCCGTAGACTTCAGATGACGAGGTGATCAACACCCTCTTTTTGAATATATTGCACAGCTCGAGGATCTTTTCCGTACCCTGGATATTCGTCCGGATCGACTCCAGGGGATGTTCAAGGATATAACGAACCCCCACGGCAGCCGCGAGATGATACACGCGGTCGCAGATGCCTATGAGCTCCACCATTTTCTCATGATTAAGAATCGTATCCTGGGTGAAGAACAGGCGGGATCCGTAGTCCTTATCCTCGGTGAGGTGCTTAATGTTTTCAAAAGAGCCTGTTGAAAGGTCGTCAATTACATAGACTTCGTTACCCTTTTCAAGATGGGCTTGCGCCAAATGGGATCCGATAAAACCTGCACCGCCTGTTATCAGAACTCTCATTTATTATTCCTTATAGGTATGAAGAAGCAAAAAGAGTACAAGCATAAGATGTGGACATAGAAAAAGGCAGGGCCGCGCTGACTCTGTCTTGCTCTTAAAAAAATCACCTGACGATTAATTGTTGGTAATAGCTCCGTCGCTGTTAGCTGTATAGGTTCTGTCTCCTGAACCGTGGGCGGATACAATTTGCAATGTGCCTTGGGTACCAGTGACAGTTACAGATACATTGTCGGACTGCCTGAATCCGTAAGATGATAACATTCCGATGCCAGAAATTGATCCAGTTGGATTATCCGCACAAAACGCCCGAGCAGTGGTGTAGGCGTTCTTGAGATCCGAATGAGCTGATGAGTTGTAGGAGCGTCTTCGATAGCTGATGAAGTTCGGGATAGCAATAGCTGCCAGGACACCGATGATGGCAATAACGATCATCAACTCAATGAGCGTAAAACCCTTGACGTTCTTCTTAAGCATTCTCTGTAACCCCGCCAGGCACCTTTGTTCTAAATGAAAATAAGCAAAAAAATAGGCACAAACGCCAGCTTCAATGGCGTTAACTACCTGAAAGGACAAGAAAATGGTCGGGACGACTGGATTTGAACCAGCGACCCCAGCGTCCCGAACGCTGTGCTCTACCAGGCTGAGCCACGTCCCGACACCAAAAGTTAGGACCTTTCTACGTCACTTGCCCAATAGTGTCAAGATGCTTTGTGTAGTGCTAGAACGGGTCTTGCAGGACCATAGTCTGTTGCCTGCCGGGCCCAACTGAGATGATCTGAACCGGTGTTTCCACAAGTTCTTCTACCCGTCTGACGTAGTTCCTGGCGTTTTCCGGCAGGTCTTCGAAGTGTTTTGCCTGTGTGAGGTCCTCTTTCCACCCCGGAAGCTCTTCGTAGACGGGGTCGCACCCCTCAAGCATCTTTATGGAAGGAGGAAATTCGGTGAGTGTATCGTTTCCGTATTTATATGTTGTAGCAATCTTCAGGGTATCCAGACCACTCAAGACGTCGAGTTTGGTAATGGCAATACCCGTAAGGCCGTTAAGTCGCGCGGAATTACGCACTACGACAGTGTCAAGCCACCCGCACCGGCGGCGTCTCCCGGTGGTGGCGCCAAACTCGGCACCCCTTTCTTGAAGACGGTCTCCGATTTCATCTTCGAGTTCGGTGGGAAAAGGCCCCGCTCCCACACGTGTCGTGTAAGCCTTGACCATGCCCACAACCCCATCTATCCGGGTGGGACCGATCCCGGCTCCGCAACACGCATTTCCGGCCACAGTATTGGATGAAGTCACATACGGATATGTTCCATGGTCAATGTCAAGGTGCGTTCCCTGAGCACCCTCAAACAAGACGTCGTGTCCGGCCTTGATCGCCTCACTGATCAAGACGGAGACATTGGCCACGTGAGGGCGAAGGGTTTCTGCATAGGGGAGGAATTCTGCAAGAATCGCTGCTTCGTCTGTCGTTTCAGACTTAAGAAACTCCTTTAAATAAAAGTTCTTTTCCCCCAGTATGAAAGATAGTTTGTCCTTGAATATCTCCTCGTCAATCAGGTCGCAAAAACGAATCCCGCGACGCGTTGCCTTGTCTTCGTAGCAGGGCCCAATACCCCGACCTGTGGTGCCCAGCTTTTTGTCTCCCTTTACCCGCTCCCTGCCATGGTCTATGAGCTTGTGGTAAGGCATAATGAGGTGGGCGGTTTCGCTGACAATGAGATTGTCAGGGCTAACGGAAATACCGCGTCCTCGGAGATGTTCAATCTCTTCAATCAGGACCCCGGGGTCGACGACAA
>JAFDFO010000407.1 GCA_019309815.1 Deltaproteobacteria bacterium | reverse complement strand
AAGGGGAAAGGATGCTTAAAACATTGATAAAATGGTTGAGAAACAGACACTTGAATCCTTGACCCCTTGATTCCTCGAACCCTCTTCTCCAACTAAATTGGAGAAGAACCAAATGTGTTTAAACCAAGAATAACCTACAATAATCAGAACTCAAAATCACAGGTCTATCAGGCAGGACTCGATAAAAATGGGTTACACAAAATACATACGAATGAAAATACGTTACAATCCGTTTCCCCGTGTTGTATTGGATGGATTGGCCAAGCTGGAAATCAGAATCCAACCTTACTATGTTGTCTTGGAAGGACTGATTGATGGCGTCCTGCATGACCTGGAAGTACAGCGTAATGAATATGAACTTGGCTTTCTGGGGAAAGAAGATATGGAGGTGATAGGTTCGATTCCCTTCAGAGAAATCTCCTACGAAGAGATTCTGACAAGATTGAAGGAAGGCAAAATGTGTTTCGGCGCGAAACAGGATGGGAAATTGGCGGCCTTTTCGTGGTGTGACATTGAAGAGTTCAATTTCAAGGGCCTGGAATTTCCGTTGCGGAAAAATGAGGCATATCTGTTCGACGCGTACACTTTTGACTCTTTCAGAGGTGAAGGTATGGCCCCATATCTTCGCTATCAGTTGTACAAAGAGCTTGCCAAGTTGGGCAGACATAGGCTGTATAGCATTTCTGAACGCTTCAACGCGTCATCACTGAAATTCAAAAGAAAGCTGAACGCCAGAGTGATCGGTTCAGGCTTATACGTTGATATTCTTAACAGATGGCGGTTTAGTTCGATTGGCGAAAAGGACATAGTGAGAGAGTGAGTTGGAGAGAATGTACGCTGCTAGTATCGTTGACAGTATTTCAGAGCTGAATAAGAAAGAATGGGATGCACTGTCATTTGACAATGTCTTCGCGAGCTATGGCTGGCTCAAGACCGCAGAAGCCACATACCGTGGAGACATTAATCCGAAGTATATCGTCGTAGAAGAGGCCGATGAGCTCAAAGCGGCTGCCGTGTGCTATGTTTTTGGAAAGTCTCGTCTCGTGGAAGACCTTGATGAATTGTTGTTTGGCAGAGTCAAGCCTTTCGCATCAAGACTTGGCTTATCCATCATGCCGGCGTTTGTCTGTTGGCCACTGTTCAGCTATGGAGAACATCTACTGGTGGGAAAGGACCTTCATCCCAGGCAGAAGACAACGATTATGCGCTATCTTTTTGACTGCGTTACAACAAGTCCGTACACATTCCGGTGAACTTCATAGACATCAGTTGGTCCTCATTTGATGAGTACTTGAAGTACTTAGGGACCCTCAGCAGCAATAGGAAGAAAACCGTAAGGAGGGAAATAAATAGGAACAGGAGGGAGGGGACAGTTGTTAAACAGCTTCGAGTTTCTGATGAACATGAAGACCGCTTGCATCAATTGCTTGATATGAATTCCTACAAACACAATGGCCGGCCGTTCAGCTTTTCGAGGAGTTTCTTCCTTGAACTTCAATCAAACCTTGGTAATGACGCGGTCTTCTATGCGTCATGGAAGGCAGGTGGGAAACGATTATACATATTTCTACTTGGGGTTTTACAAACCGATGATGGATGCTGTATTAAACCGCACGACGCGGTTTTATGCCGGCCGCGGCATGTACGAGACAAAGGACAGAAGGGGATTCCAGACAGCGAATCTCTACATTTATTACAGGGCTTCAAGCAAGACTACGAACATGGCCATCAAGCCGTGGTTTGTGCTACTTTCGGGGTGGAACCAATTAAAGATGCGGGGGCTCAAAAGGAGAAGCACACAGCATCGGGTTGGTACGGTCTGAATACTGCGAACTCCGACAACACGTGGCGACATGTCATTTCTAAGCCAAATGGACCAAGCTGTCGTCCTGAGGCCTTGTTGAAAGCGAAGTACTTCGGGGGAGCGTGTCTTTTCCTCAAGGGGTACTTTGACTACACTGACTAGTAATGATAGAGAACGTTACCTATAGGATTGTTAAGAGATCACTGTTCCTCATATTTAAGAAGGATACCGCCATCACTCTTGAAGAATCTGTTTCTTCCCTCTTTCCCTTTTTGGCAAAAGAGCATTGCTTGACTCGCCGGGGTTTTCTGTCAAACGAAAGAAAAGCCGTCTATGGCCACAAAATAAACAGCTTCAAAAGTATCACTGTTGTGGGCGGTGGCGCTGTTCCATTTACAGCCATATATTGGGCGAAGTTCTTTCCAGGTCCCATAACTGTTCTGGACAAAGACAAAACAGCTTTCGCTCTTGGAAAGAGATTGGTGAAAAAGCTGGGAATAGAAAACATTTCTTTTATCAGACAATGGGGTGAGACTTATAGTGAGTATGAAAACAGCATCGTGGCGATCAGTCTTTATGCCGAAAACAAGGATGCAATACTAAGAAAAGTGCTGGAGAGCAAGAGTACGAGGGCTCTTGTTCTTCTTCGGGTGTTCAAAAACGAAC
>JAFDFO010000038.1 GCA_019309815.1 Deltaproteobacteria bacterium | reverse complement strand
TTCCGCATTCCCTTCATTCTGTGGCAAAGGCGCGTCATGCGTTTTTGTGGCTTGTCATTCTTCAGGGCGATGGCCAAGGCCTGTCTCGTGCCAATAAGCACCACCAGCTCTTTTGCCCGAGTCACCCCCGTATATATAAGGTTTCTCTGGAGCAAAATAAAGTGCTGGGTCATCACCGGCATGATTACGGCTCGATACTCTGATCCCTGAGACTTGTGCACGGATACGGCATAGGCGAGTATAAGCTCATCCAGCTCGAAAAACTCATAGTCCACAGAGCGGTCGTTGTATTTCACGATGATCCGCTGCTTGTTGCGATCAATTTGGCTGATCGTCCCGATATCTCCGTTGAAGACGCCTTTCACATAGTTATTTCGAATCTGCATCACCTTGTCCCCGCGCCTGAAGTGATAGCCGGTGCGTTCAACAATGTCGTGGGACGGGTTCAAGGCGTCCTGCAGGACACGATTCAAATTCATTGTGCCTATGATTCCTTTATGCATTGGGCTCAGAACCTGGATATCTGTCAACGGGTCCAGACTAAAGCGATCCGGGATCCGGTCACAGCAAAGCTCCAATATAGTGGAAAGCACCCTTTGAGGGTCCTCTTGCTGGATGAAGTAGAAATCCTGAATAAGATCACGATCAGAATCCTCAATGGTCGGTGACATCCCTCTGTTGATTCTATGGGCATTGACAATGATGAGGCTTTCCTGGGCCTGTCTGAAGATCTCTTTCAAGAATACAACGGGAACCTGTTCAGAGTCGATAATATCACGCAGTACATTTCCAGGGCCTACTGAAGGGAGCTGATCCACGTCTCCCACCAGGATCAAGACAGCAGTCATGGGGAGGGCTTTTACAAGGTGAAACATCAGAAATGTATCTACCATCGATGCTTCATCCACAATCACCACATTGGTGTCAAGGGGGTCTTTCTCGTTCTTCTTAAACCCACCGATCTTGAAGTTATACCCAAGCAAGCGGTGAATGGTCTTTGCCTCCCGCCCCGTGACCTCAGAAAGCCGCTTGGCCGCGCGGCCTGTTGGTGCACAAAGCATCACTTGTTTCCCCGCGGCTTCAAGAATAGCCAAAATGGCTTTCACCAAGGTGGTCTTGCCGGTGCCCGGTCCGCCAGTGATGATCGATACCTTCCGGGAAATGGCTGTCTGCAAGCCAATCCACTGTTCTTCTGAGAGTATAATAGCGAGTCTGCGTTGGACCAGGTTTTCTATCTTCGTGGCATCAATGCCAATGTCTTTGATCGGTACGGAAAACAGGGCCATTAGGCGATTGGCCAGGCCGACTTCAGCGGTATGAAATGCCTTCAGGTAAACGGCTTTCATCGGATATGGCAGATTGTTCCCATCTTCAAAATCTTCAAGGACGATGTGGCCGTCTGCACTTAGATTGCCCACTGCTGCTTCAAGTTGGTCTCGGTCTATGTCAAGGAGTGCTTCCGCCCTGTCCAGAAGCTGATCATTGAGGAGCAATACGTGGCCTTCGTCCGTTACCTTGGTTAGCAAATGAAGAATTCCCGCCTCAGCCCTGATCATGGCGTCTTTGGGAATACCAATCTTTTGCGCAATTTGGTCGGCTATAAGAAAGCCGATGCCAAATATGTCGGCTCCGAGTCGATAAGGGTTTTCCTGTACAACCCGAATGGCGTCCTGACCGTACTGCTTGAATATCTTGGCGCTATACCCGGTGCTCACGCCGTGACCCTGCAGAAAGATCATGACGTCTCTGACGTCTCTCTGACTGTCCCACGCCTCACGTATGTCCTTGAGGCGTTTTTCTCCGATTCCTTCTACTTTGAGGAGCTTCTTGGGAGAGCGCTCAATAACCTGCAGCGTCTTTTCTCCGAAACGGTCGACTAGTCGTTGAGCTAGTGCAGGGCCAATGCCTCGGATCATGCCTGACCCCAGGTATTTCCGAATTCCGTGGATCTGGGCGGGCATACTGACGCTGAAACTGGCGGCCTTGAACTGCTGGCCGTATTTTGGATGGGTCTCCCAGTCTCCTGAGAGTTTAAGCTCCTGTCCTGGAGTTATTCCGGCCAGCTGGCCGACTATGGTTATCAGTTCCCCGTCTCCAGGGACCTTCAACTTCGCTACCGTGTAGTGGTCACGTTCGCTGGCGTAGACAATTCGTTCCAGATGGCCTTCAAGGGTTTCAGACATACTATGCTTCCATATCAAGTACAGTAAACAAGCGGATTTGAAGCGGGAAGTTAACGGACAGGCAGGGAGATGTCAATCGATTTGACCGGAGAAAGGCCGGATCACAAAAGCAGAAGACGCTTAATTGGCGGGGGCATCCTTCTTAGTTCTTTTTTTGGTTTTCTCCGCATTGGTAGTTTTTGGTTTTGTTCCCTCGTTACAGATGAACAACTCATTGCCCGGATGGATCGGCCGCCTTGGATCAAGATCGTTGCAGATAATAAGGGTAGACAGGGGAATATTCAGATCCTCCGCAATTAGAGACAGGTTGTCGCCCCTCTTTATCACATAGATTTGCCCCCGTTTTTCTGCCAAGTACACCTTTTCGAGGCGTCGAAGACGTGCATGAAAACCCTCTGAAGCCCCTTTCGGTATCAAGAGATCGTGGGACCCCGAAGCGAGGTAGTGACCTCTGATTTCCGGATTGAGATCCTTAATAACTTTGAAGTGCGTTTTTGCTGCCTGGGCAATAATTCTGATTGGCGTGTTTTCTGAGCAATCCACCTGCACCTCATCGAATGCCAATCGAGGATAGTAGTCTTCTTCAGTGAGTTCGAAGCCAAACATTGCGGGGTCGGAAAGAATCAGCTTGACTGCAAGTATACGCAAAACGAATCTCTGAGTCTCAACGGGAAGATAGAGGCTATAGTAGTCGGTGGTTCCCTGTTCCATGATTTCGGCCATGAGCCCGTCTTCACCCATGTTATATGCTGCAACGGCCAGAGTCCATGAACCGAACATGGCATGGAGGTCCTTCAAATACCGAATAGCCGCCTGCGTTGAAGCAAAAAGATTCCGCCGCTGGTCAATACGTCCATTGATGACCAACCCATATCTCCGGCCCGTACTTGCCAGGAATTGCCAGAAACCAACCGCCTTTTTCCTGGAGCGTACATAAGGTAGTAGAGCGCTTTCCACGACCGCAACATACTTGAGATCGTCCGGCACCTCAGCCTCTCTGAGCATTGTCTCGATGTGGGGGAAGTAGCGAGTGGAGCGTTTCAGCCAAAGAACCACCTGAGGCCTGCTCCATACGTAGAGCATGACTTCCTTTTCCAGTCGCTCTCGAGTCTCTGGAGTCTCAAGGGACGCGGGTTCCCCGCAGAACTCCAGCGGTCCCAAAGCCCTGATAGACGAAATCAGGGAAGGGAACTGAGCTGGTTCCAGTTCTGCCCCGTGAGCCGGATTGGCTACAACTATCAACAGCCCCAATGCCCAGAGGGCCCTTAATCCCCATCGCAATAGTTTCTCTGTTTTCATCTTAAATCCATTCTGTCGAATTGTTGTATATTCATACATGGTGATGATATAAAGAGCAATAGGGTGAAGACCGTATTTTTGACCGATAGAGACAGTATTTCTTCATCATGCCCAAGGCAACCTTTCGATTCTACGAAGAGCTGAACGATTTTCTCCCGGTTCAGAGGAGAAAAAGGGATTTCTCTGTCTCTTTTCAACTACAAAGCACCGTCAAGGACGTGATCCAATCGCTGGGAGTTCCTGATAGCCGGATTGACATGATCCTCGTCAATGGGGATTCGGTAAGCTTCTCACATCCCCTTCGGGGCGGTGAGCGCGTCAGCGCGTATCCTGTGTTTGAGTCCCTCGACATCCGCTCCGCCAATCATCTGAGGCCGGACCCTTTGCGTGACTTGCGATTTGTCGCAGATTCACAACTTGGCCAACTGGCAAAATACCTGCGGTTCTTTTGTTTTGATTGCCTGCACGACAATGATGCCGACCCTGAAAGCCTCGTCGATGTAGCTATCCAACAGGGACGTGTACTGCTTACACGGAGCAGTACCCTTCTACAGCATCCGGACATCACGCGCGGCATCCTCGTCCGAGAGGCGCACCCAGGGGAGCAGCTCAAGGCCGTTCTTGAACGCCTCGATCTGGCTGCTGATGCACGTCGCGCCTCTTGAGAAATCCCAAATTCCTACTGTTCTCAAGGCGCAGCCGCCATAACCAATGACCAAAAAGGGACCAGAAGTTATTTGTGCAAGATGATATTGGTTTGCGACTTCGGGTTTTGTGCTTTCAATACTCCAGTACTCCACCACTCCAATACTCCAGCCTATTTATAGACCCAACTTCTGGTTGACTTGCCATTTGGAATCCTGTAAATTTAGCTCGTGGATCTGGAAAAAGTCAGAGATGTTGCTGTGGCGGCTGCAGCGCGAGCAGGCGAAATTCTTTACCGGAACTGGGGCGGAATCCACAACGTGGAAAAGAAGGGCACCATTGACTTGGTGACCGAATCGGATGTGGCATCTGAAAAGGCCATTATTGAGGTTATTCGGAGCGCATTTCCGGACCACACCATTCTCGCCGAGGAAAGTGGCGTGACACCAGGGGCGGATCCCCATGAGTGGATCATAGACCCTCTGGACGGCACCACCAACTACGCTCACAACCTTCCCGAGTTTACCGTTTCCATTGCCTTTGCTCATGAAGGGGAGATGGCCTTTGGCCTGATCCTGAGTCCGGTTGTCGGAGAGCTCTTTTGTGCAATGCGCGGGCAGGGTGCTGAACTGAATGGCCGCCCCATCCGTGTCTCGAGCACCAGGACTGTCCGTGAGAGTCTGCTCGTCACAGGTTTTCCTTATGATCTTGAGTCTGTGATTAGTCCTTTAATGCAGCGGCTTGAGACATTTCTTTTGGCTGCGCAGGGGGTTCGCCGGCTGGGCTCAGCGGCTTTGGATCTGTGCTACGTGGCCTGTGGCAGGTTTGACGGATTCTGGGAACAGAACCTCCATCCATGGGATACAGCGGCAGGTTGGATTATCGTCCAGGAAGCCGGGGGACAGGTCACTGACTTCTCAAACGGAAATTATAGCATTGACAAAAAAGAAATCCTGGCTACAAATAGCCTAATCCACCAGGAGATGACAGAGCTTCTGAATTTGCCATGAAAAAGAAAAACCTTCATTCACAGCGACTGAAAGACAGGTTTGATTGTTTTGGACACTACGACCCTGACGACGCCATTTGCCGGGACTGGTGTCAGTTAAACATTCGGTGTGCTATTGCCCAGCACCAGTATGTTGAGCTTGAGATATTGGAGGATCTTGTCTACGCCGAGTTGGAGTCAGACAGGATTCAATAACCTTTTCTGCTAACACTAGAGGGTGACAGACCTCAATTCTCCCTGACAACCCGCCTCGACTCACACCTTCCGTCAACTGCAGAAGACACCCTGTACACCCCGTGACAATCGTATCCGGCTGCACCTTGTCCAAGTCTGTAACTCGCCGATTCAAGATCTCCATAGATAGAGAGAAATGAGAAAGATTGAAATCTCCCCCATGGCCGCAACACTGCCCGGGGTGCGCGGTTTCTAACAGCTCCACGCCGGGTAATGCCTTGAGGAGTCTTCGGGGGGAGTCGGTTACTCCCTGCCCAATCCTGAGATGACATGGGTCATGGTACGCCACCCGCAAAGTTGTGCGCTCTTCTGACTTGGCTGGCCGAAGGGATTTAAGGTATTTTTCAATACCAAGGTGGTTTACCAGAAAGGTCATGGCGTCCATGTGTTTTTTGGCAATTGATGATGCGGCATCACGGGATGCAGGCTCATCGGAAAAGAGGGAGGGCAGGGCCTTTAGATGGGATCCACACGACGCACACACAGACAAAATAGCGTCAAGCTCAAGCGATTCAAATGCCTCGATATTCTTCTTGGCCAGCTTTTGCGCTGTCTTGGTATCACCAGAGACATAGGCGGGAAGCCCGCAGCAAACCTGGTTTTCTGGCACAACCAATGTTGCTCCAAGACGCTTCAAAATACCCACAAGGGCCCGGGCCACATCTGGAAAGAGATAGTTGGCACCGCATCCCACAAACAATCCTATCCGTGGGCCGTCTGTCTCAACAGATGATTCCGATTTGAATGCATGTATAAATGGATTCCAGGCAATAGGCGGGACCGTGCGCCTTTCCGTGAAATAGGACAGGGGAAAGCGAAGATAAAGCCCGCTCGATTCAGGGATCTTTCTGCAGGCAAGGGCCTGAAGGAGCGCTCCGCCCTTGAGGAGTCCCTTGGCGCTCAGGCGCCCTTCCCGCACAACCCTGAGTAAAGCGCTTTCGGCTTGGCCACTCTTTTCAAGTTCAAACAGGCGCTGCCGACCTGCCTGCATGATACGACTGGTTTGCACCTGGTTGGCACACACCTGGGCACATGCGCCGCACAGAAGACACCGTGAGAGGATTTCCTCAAAACGCTTTGACCGGTTCATGGCCCCTGCTTCCACTCTTTCAAGCAGGGCCAACTTACCCCGGGCTACATCATCCTCCCGAAAGGTAGTCAGGTAAACAGGGCACACGCTCATGCATTGCCCACACCGCTTGCATTTGTTTGAATCGGTTTCCACCATCACTTTTTCCTGCAGTCTGACAGCCGAACGTCTTATTATTCATATCACAATACAGCACAGAGAAAAATCTCCTCAAAAAAAATACGGCATCCAGCATCTCTCAGTGAAGGCTGCCTTCCTTTTCCCCAAGAAGCACCTGACCTTTAAAGCCGGGGGCGTTTATGCTACTGAAGGATGAACGCCAAAAACGGATAGAGGCTCATGAACCCAAAACTTGCAATGTGCAACATTTTTCCCGAGGTCAACAAACTCAGAACTTTTGCTCTGGATCATGGCTTTTCTGGAATCGACTGGTCTTTTGACACAGGTACCTTGCCTGACACCCCTGAACAAGAAACAGAGTGGCTGAATAGCATATCCGCCCTGGTCCCCCTTGAAGTCCGTTATCACTGCCCCTTTTACCGGACAGACCTGGGCCACGAGGACCCATCGGAGGCAAAGGCCGCTGAGACGACCTTCCGTCGGATTATCCAGCTAGTCTCTAAGGTGAAAGGCCAATACTTGACAATTCATATTGGCCTGGGTCGGGATTCTACCGAGCCTCTTTCGTGGGAGGCGACCACTGATAACCTGGCTCGCGTCGTGCAATTCGGTGCGTCGCACGGTGTGAAGGTCTGCCTGGAAAACCTGGCCTCGGGCTGGACCAGCAGGCCCGACCTCTTCGAGAAACTTGTTCGCAGAAGCGGAGCAGCGGTGACCTTTGACATTGGCCATGCCCACGCTTCTGAATCAATTTTCAGCCATCACTATAACATAGAAGATTTTGTCACCCCCCACACTGATCGTGTTTTCAACGCCCATGTCTACCACACAGAGATTCCTGGTGTCGGACATATGCCGCCGGAGCGAATAGAAGTGATTGAGGGCCGTCTTGATCTGTTGCAGGATATTGGCTGCAGGTGGTGGGTTTTGGAGGTCAGAGAGATTGATGGCTTACTTGGAATGAAGAAAATGATAGACAGTTATCTGGCGCGAACCGTCAATAGTGAAGAACCGAGGCAGCTATCTGTAGATGATTAGGAACATCTCCCGCGATGTACGCTTCAAGGATTTTCTTGGCACACGGACCAGCGAACTCTTCCAGGTATCTTTGCACTTGTGCCGCTGTGTTCTGTACGGTGCCATCCAACGTTCGGTAGTTTCCGGACAAGACGCAGCCTAGCTGCTCTTCCCCAGCCTTCCACTCAAATCCAAGGATGTCTGTAATGCGATCCCCTTCCCCAATATGTCGAAGTGGAAGACGCAACGGAACGCCAAAACCCTTTGCGACGTCTTGGTAGACATCCAGAGCTTCTGAGATCTGGTTGATTTTGCTCGCTCCATCATGCTGTTCCCGTTCTCCAGCAACAATGGGTACTCTACCCAGAGCAATTGAGAGCGGGATCCGCGCGGTGTGGAGATAAAGATGACAGCCAACACACGGGGTGTAAAAGCCGTATCTTGCGATGAGATCACCCATGAACCGGCCGTTCAGTGCGTGCCAAAAACCAGGGGAGCCCAGGATGATCAGGTCATGCACCCGGACTTCGGGCAGTCGCGTTGCCATCCGCTCGACTGCCTGTTCCACAGTCTCCCATGGCCCATGCTCCGTACCGGTATACACGTAGGTGGGAATCAGATCCGTGTAGCCTTCCTGTTCCACGCCCTTGACGGCGGCGGCTATGCTGTCGCGGCCCGCGATTTCTACAATGGCGAGGCCGGACATATGCCGGTACGCATCAATCTTTTGGGATGGAAGGAGCCATTCGGGAAGATCAATGACACATTCAGGCTTACTTGCGAATGTTTCCTTGAGGCGGGAGTCAAGGTCCATCACTGGCTTTGTCGATTTCGGATACAAACCTCATTTTGTCAGCAGCTTTCTGACATTCTTTTCCAGCTCGTTTCCGGCCAAGTATCCTCTGTGATACTTCACAATATTGTTCTCGCGGTCTATGAAGAGAGTTGTTGGCAGCGCCTTTATACCTCCAAAGGCATTGGCTATCTCGTTTTGGTCGTCCACCGCAATTCTATAGGTGACCTTATGTTGAGCCAAAAACTCTTTTACCTTCCAGGCATTGTCCTGTGCTGCGATTCCCACAAAGGCAACCCCCTTGTCTTGGTATGCCAGGTGGACTTTTTCCATGTCGGGCATTTCCTCAATACAAGGACGGCACCACGTGGCCCAGAAATTGACGATCACAAGCTGATTCTGACCGGTGAGCTCGTGCAGCTTGAAGGGCTTGCCTTCTATGGTCGTGATTGCCAGGTCCGGCGCCTTGGCAGGAACACCGTAAATACCTCCTGTGGTAAAGAGCTGTTTTATTGAGACAAAGCTTTCGAACTGAAGAGGATCCATTATGCGATGAACAGGGCCGGCTACTTGAGCAAACAGGACTGCTCCTACCAAGAAACCGCCCACGACCACCATGTACCGTTTAACGCCGCCTCCCAGGCGGACCAGGGTTGAAAGAGGTCAGCCGGCAATCAGCATATAGCCAATACCTTGAAGAACGCCGCCTAGCAGACTGTGTAATCCCGGGGCACCGCCCCAGCCGACATCGGCTCACGTAGGACACGGTTCATAGCCCCAGATGTTCACAAGGCTAAAAGCGCCAATACTAACCAGTACCGCAGCCAGTTTCTGATAGCTGCCCATCATGAAGATGTCGCTGAAGGCCCCGGGGATCGAGTAGTTTGTCCTTCTTACCACAAGGGCCAGGGCAATCCCGATAGACAAGACCAATGCATTCCCGACCATGTTTCTATCCTCCCACGATTTTCAGGCCCAGCCACATGCCTATGATGATGCCGCCTACTGCAACGAAACTGGCCACGTCCAATCCCGGAACCCCGGAAAGCAAATGCTTGATGACGCACCCGTTGGCCAGGAGCACCCCAAAGCCGATCAGCACCCCCCCTCCCACGTCGTAGGGCAGGTCATCCTTTAGAATCTTTTGTGCCTTGAAGCCCTTCCAGGTGAGTTGTCGGGACCAAAGAGCGTCAATGAAAGAACCAAGGACAATCCCCAGTATTAGAAACCTGAAGATGGGAGGGATACCGGACAACAAGTGGTTGGCTGTCAGGACGGCCTTTTCACCCCAGGCAAGCGTGTTGGCCAGAAACCCGCCCACGGAAATGACTTCGGGTTTTCCAGTGGATGACCAAAAAGGAGAGATGAAATAGAAGAGGAGCCCAAGCAGGCCGACACCGAGGCCGCCAAGAATCGGCTTGACCCACGGATTCGATACCCACGAATCGGAAGATTGAACAGCATGCATAAGAGTTGCCTCCTTCTGCTCTAAAAAGGGCCGTTCTATGTATTAAGGATGAGGATCTCGTAATAAGTGAGAATGCGTGCAAATGTCATTTCGAGCGTGAACACTAGGGGACGTCCATGATATATTAACTTTCTCCAATAGAAAAGCCTTTCCGATACTAGAATGTTGAAATGTCATGGACGTCCCCTAGTCGCTTACGAACATTTTGGCTTTTCAATTGCTTCCATCTATAGCAAATGTTAAAAGGTTTGTCGAACCCGGGTAGCAAGTAACGAGTAACAATTGGAAGCCTCATGACTCCTCGCTACAAATTTGACCGACTCGAACTGGCAGGCTCCTTAGGAGACCTGGGCACACTCCTTCCCCTGGCTATGGGTATGATCATGATCAATGGTCTAAACGCCTATGGCCTCTTCCTGTCTGTGGGTCTCTTGTATATCTTGTCGGGGGTGTACTACGGTGTCACAGTACCGGTTCAACCCATGAAAGTGATTGGGGCCTATGCTATCGCAACCGCAATGAGTGCCTCTCAGATCATGGCTTCGGGACTCCTCATCGGGGTATTTCTTCTCGTTATTGGGGGGACAGGCGCCATCACATCCATCGGCAGGTACATCCCGAAGCCCGTTGTCAGGGGAGTTCAGCTTTCAACAGGAACCTTGCTCATGGCCCAAGGGGTCAAGTTCATGTTAGGCACGTCAAAGTTTCAAGTCATGCGGGGCGTGGCTGAACCCTATCTGACCGTGCAGACCTTGGGGCTGATTCCGATAGGTATTTTGATCGGGCTTATCGGAGGGATTTTGACCTTGTTGTTCCTGGACAACAAGAAGCTCCCGGCCGGACTCATCGTGGTCTTGGGCGGTCTCGGTCTGGGCCTTGTGCTTGGCACGCATGAAGGGTTCGACAAACTCAGGATCGGCGTATATATGCCGGAGATCCTCCCTTTCGGCATCCCGACCGGCATTGATTTCAGCTTTGCCCTGCTGGTATTGGTGCTCCCTCAAATTCCCATGACAATAGGCAATGCTGTTATTGCCTATGCTGATCTGTCAGAGGAATATTTTGGCGAGGGCTCGAAAAAGGTGACCTACCGCGCTTCGTGTATCAGTATGAGTTTGGCCAACTTCTTGAGCTTTCTTGTTGGAGGCATGCCGCTATGCCACGGCGCAGGCGGGTTGGCGGCCCACTACCGGTTCGGAGCGCGTACAGCCGGGTCCAATCTCATGATAGGGTTGGTTTTTATTGTGCTAGCGGTCTTCCTGGGCAGGCATGTCCTTTCGGTTGTGTATCTCATGCCGATGGCTGTGCTGGGGGTGCTGCTCCTCTTTGCTGGAAGTCAACTGGCTCTGACCATCATCGACATGAAGGAGCGAAAGGACCTGTTCGTTGTTCTGGTAATGTTAGGAATCACCCTTGCCGCGAATCTCGCGGTGGGTTTTATTGTGGGTACCGCTATAGCTTACGCCGTAAAATCCGAGAAGCTCAACGTTTAGTGTGAAGCGCCTTTTTTAGAAAGGGAAAAAGGACCAGACAGCTTCATACCCCTCAGGCAGATAATTCCATTTCTTCTTATACACGTGAACGCTCTTTGTTTCACCGTTTGCGTCGTAGACCTTGCCGCCTTCGTGTACCCAGGCTAACATGCCACCTCTCAGGTTCAACATGGTAATGCCTTCTTTCCGCAGTTTCCTGGCGAGCTTTCCACTGCGATAGCTAATCGTGCAGTAGCCAATGATTACTTGATCCCCATATTGCTCCAAGTTCTTCTTAAAGTCTTTCTCGGTCACAGCATCCGGTAGCGTGGAGACCTTTTGCTCTTTTGATTTGCGAGTGTCTACAAATATGACGTTCCCTGACTCCATAAGCTCCATGGCCTGCTTCGGGGTGACATCTTCCACTTCCGGAAATGACTCTTTGTACTCTTCGTACATTTCATATACAACCTGCAGCTTCTCGGCGTCAGTCAGCTCTTCCGCTGGCAGCGAAGAAGGGCAGATAATAAGACAGAGCAAGAGACTCAGAATCAATCCGTAGATCTTGCAGAGACTCCGCATAGACAATCTCCTTGCCTTTCGCGCTATTTCAACAGGGGAATCAAATTGTCAGACAATCCGGACGAAGAGCTGGTCTTGTGCCACCACTTTCCCAACACGAATGGCAGTGTTCACGCCTTCCTGTCGCATCTTCCGTGTGAGCTCTTCAGACTCAGTGTCAGGGACAGCAATCAGGAGCCCGCCCGAGGTTTGCGGATCAAAGAGCAGCTCTTCTTCCGCGGAGGTCCTCTTTGTCACGGCTTCCCATAATCCATCTGCCAGTTTTCTGTTTGGATCGTTGCTCCCTGTGGTTTCGCCTTTTTCGTACATCCGGAGGGCACTCGGGTAGAAAGGAAGCTTGTCATAAAAGATGTCGATTTGGACCCCGCTTCCCTTTGCCAACTCCTCAATTGCTTTGTTGTTGAGGGCGGCCACTTGAGGCAAGATGAGCTCTAATTCAGGGTAGGGGAGCTTTCCGGACAGACATGCATTGAACAGGACACCCGTACCCAGAGGTTTTGTGAGGATGAGGGCATCGCCCGGTTGGGCACCGGAATTCGTGAGGATCCGTTCGGGGTGAACAATCCCTGTCACAGCCAGACCGTACTTGGGCTCATTGTCGTCCACCGAATGTCCGCCTGCCATGCAGGCATTGGCTTCTGTCACCTTGTCACCTGCGCCGCGAAGTATCTCCTTCAATAACCCCGCGTCTAACTTCTTTGAAGGAAACATAACCAGGCTCAGCGCCGTGAGGGGCTTGCCTCCCATGGCATAGACATCAGACAGGGAGTTTGCGGCACCGATTTGCCCGAACCAGTATGGGTCATCCACCGGTGGGGTGATGAAATC
>JAFDFO010000187.1 GCA_019309815.1 Deltaproteobacteria bacterium | reverse complement strand
TTCTTCTAGGCACGGTCTATTTATTCGTTATTGGTTATTGATGTTTCGTTATTCGTCATTCGTTATTTGTTATTCTTCGGTTCTTGGTTGCTGTTACTCCCACTCTATGGTGCTTGGCGGCTTGGAGCTGATATCATATGCCACCCGGTTGACCCCTCTGACCTCATTGATAATCCGGTTGGAGATCTTGCCCAGCAGCGCATGAGGAAGCCTGGCCCAGTCGGCGGTCATGGCATCCAGACTGGTCACCGCCCGGATGGCTACGATGTTCTCATACGTCCTCTGGTCCCCCATAATCCCTACACTCTTCAGCGGCAGAAGCACGGCAAAGGACTGCCACAATTTCTTGTAAAACCCGGCTGCCTTTATCTCCTCGAGGAGGATAGCATCCACCTTCCGCAAGAGGGAAAGTCTGGCCTGCGTGACGTCACTGATGATTCTGATAGCCAGCCCAGGACCTGGAAAGGGTTGTCGCCAAATGAGTTCCTCTGAGAGCCCGAGTTCTTTGCCCAGCAGACGCACTTCGTCTTTGAAAAGGTGCTTTAGCGGCTCAACCAGCTTGAGCTTCATCTTCCTCGGGAGTCCCCCCACGTTGTGATGCGATTTGATCACAGCGCTGGGTCCCCCAAAGGCCGACCTGGACTCGATCACATCAGGATAAAGCGTTCCCTGGGCCAGGAACTTCACCCCTTGAAGCTTGCGGGCCTCCCGCTCAAAAGCCTCTATGAAGGCATGGCCAATTATTTTGCGTTTCTTTTCCGGGTCCCCAACCCCTCTTAATCTGTCCAGAAACACCTTCTTGGCACTAATGAACTTCAAATTCACTTTGAAGTGCTTCTTAAAAAGCCGCTTGACCTGTTCTGCTTCCCCTTGTCTCAGAAGGCCGTTATCCACAAAGATGCACGTCAACTGCTTGCCTATGGCGCGGTGGAGAAGCAAGGCGGCTACCGAGGAATCAACACCCCCACTTAATCCAAGGATTACTCCTTTATCCCCGACCAGGCTCTTTGTCTCATTAACAGAATGCCTGATGAAGGATTTCATGGTCCAGCTCTTCCCGCACCCGCAGATTTTGAGAAGGAAGTTCTTGAGCATCCTTTTGCCCTTCGGGGTGTGGGCTACTTCCGGATGAAACTGCAGTCCGTAAAAACTTTTTTTTGTATTTTCTATGGCCGCGACCCTGGTATTGGGGGTGGAAGCTGTAATCCTGAAGCCTCTGGGAATTCTCTGAATGTGATCCCCGTGACTCATCCAGCAACGCGTCTCTTTTTCGATGCCGTCGAAGATACCCGCTGCTTCTTTTATCCGGAGTTTCGCAAACCCGTATTCTCTTTTTTGGGCCCTGCTTACCTTCCCACCCAGGGTGTCAACCATGTACTGCATCCCGTAACAGATCCCGAGAACCGGAATCCCCAGATCAAATATGCCCGGGGCCACGCGAGGACTTCCTTTTTGATAAATGCTGGCAGGGCCTCCGGACAGTATGATCCCTTCAGGGGACAAGGCCTTGATCTGTGCTGCGGAAATCGAAGGAGTCTCTATCTGGCAGTAGACATGTCCTTCCCTCACCCGCCTGGCGATGAGCTGATTGTACTGGGAGCCAAAATCGATGATCAGAATCACTTAACTCGCCTCTCTTTCTCTGCAAAGAAGGAAAAGACTATCACGAAAACACGAAATAAAAATAAATAAGAAAACACGAAAAGAGTGTGACAGCCCTTCGGGCTGTTTCTTTACTCCGCTGCTTAGTCATTTGTTAGCTCAAGGACGGCCTTGCAGCGCCCTGTGCTGCAACTTTATGTTCCTTTCGTGCTTTTTCTTTCTTTCGCACTTTCGTGATAATCTTTTTCGTCTTTTCAGTGGTTTCTTTACCAGCGCATGCGCACCTTCACGCCGCGTTCGTGCAGGTCGTCTTTGATCTGCTTTATTGTATATGTCCCGTAGTGAACGATGGAAGCAATGAGCGCAGCATCGGCCTTGCCGTGAGTCAGGACATCGCCCATGTGATCAATGTTCCCGGCACCGCCCGACGCAATGACCGGAATCCCCACACTGCCAGATATTAGGGGAGTCAACGTCATCTCGTACCCTTGCTGGGTGCCGTCTGCATCGATTGAATTGAGGCATATCTCGCCGGCCCCCAGGGCTTCCCCCTCCTTGGCCCAAGCCAGGGCATCAATACCCACGTAAGTCCTGCCACCGTGAGTCACAATCTCATAACCTGATGGGATTTTTTTAGATGGTTCCACCTTTTTCACATCCATCCCGAGGACAATGCACTGACTCCCAAAAGCCTTGGCCCCCTCGGAAATGATCTTGGGGTTTTCCACGGCTGCTGTGTTCACACTCACCTTCTCCGCCCCGGCCAGCAGCACCTGACGCATGTCCTCGAGGGTCCTGATTCCTCCCCCCACAGAGAAAGGGATAAAGATCTCTTCGGCCACGCGGCGAACCACATCGATCATGATATCGCGTCGATCGCTCGAGGCCGTGATGTCGTAAAAGACAATCTCGTCTGCCCCGTCTTCATAGTAGAGCCTCGCCATCTCCACAGGGTCGCCAATGTCTACATTCCCTTTGAACTTGATGCCCTTGGTTGTCTTGCCGTCTCTAACATCAAGACAGGGTATGATCCTCTTACTCAACATGGTGACCGTCCCAGTTGCAGAAATTCTCGAGGATCCTCAGCCCTGCGGGGCCGCTTTTTTCCGGATGGAACTGCATGGCAATCAAGTTTCTGCGACCAATGACAGAAGGAAATACGATGCCGTAGTCTGTGGTCCCCACCACACAGTCATCTGAAGCAGGTAGAGGATGATAGGCATGAACAAAATAGAACTCATCGTCTGGAGCAATCCCTTCCAGGACGGGATGCTTCTTAAGGATGCGCACACCGTTCCATCCCATGTGGGGTATTTTCAGACGCTCGTTTTCTTCGGAAAGAAGGGGCAGGGGAAATAGCTTCACATCCCCCCCAATCAATCCCAGACACCTGGCACTGTTCTCTTCGCTTCTTTCAAGGACAATCTGTGCCCCCAGACAAATCCCGAGGATTGGTTTCCCGGCCTCAAATTCGTCTTTCAACACACTGTCAAGACCGAGGTGTTTCAGATCTGCCATGGCTTTCCCAGCCGCACCAACCCCCGGGAAGATGATCCTCTCACTTTCTGAGATCTCTTCGGCCCTTTGGGTCACACGGCAAGGAAGACCCAGCTTTTTGACGGCCAACTCCACACTTCTCTGGTTCCCGGCTTTATAGTCTACGATGGCAATCATTGGGTTGTCCTTGCATCACTGACGCAGAATCCTGAGTTGGGCAGAAGTATCTCCTGATAAAAACCCCATCAAGACAGATCCGGCCGCGGCAGTAACTTCGCCTTTTCTATGATCTCCGGAATGTTTTCCTCGCATCCTATGGCCATGATGTGTACGCCTTTGACACCCTTCATCTGCTTGAGTTTTTCTATGTATTCAACACAGATGTTTACGCCTTCCTCCAGCTGTCTGTCCTCGGGCTGGGCACCCAGACGATCCATGATGGTATCGGGAATCATGATTCCTGGAACATTGCTCCGCAGGTGTTGCGCCATTGCCACAGACCTGAGTGCAATCACACCGGCGATAATGAAACATTTATCGGTTAGGCCTCGCTGTGCAGCCTCACCTAACCACGTCTTGAAACGCTCCATGTCGAGAACTGGTTGCGTCTGAATAAACTCGGCTCCGGCTGCAATCTTCTTTTGCAGTCGGATGACATGCAATTCTACAGATTGAACAAAAGGGTTCGCAACCGCTCCAATGAAAAGCTTTGGGTCTCCAGAAATGTTCTTTCCGTTCATCAGAAGCCCCTGATCACGTATCTGCTTTGCTGCAGCAATCCACTGGATGGCATCGATGTCAAAGACTCCCTTGGCTTCCGGGTGATCCCCTTTTGACGGGTGATCACCAGTAAGGCATAAGACATTCTGCATACCTAAAGCAGATGCACCCAGGAGATCGCTCTGCAGGGCGATGCGGTTCCTGTCTCTTGTCACCATCTGGAGGACCGGTTCTATCCCCACGTCAAGAAGTATCCTGGACAGAGCCCAGCTTGACATTCTGACCGTGGCATTCGTGTTGTCATTTACATTGACAGCGTCTACCTTTCCCTTGAGTTGTGCTGCATTTCTCCGCACTGAATCGACATCTATCCCCCGGGGAGGGTTATACTCACAGGTTACAGCGAATTCTCCCCGAGCCAGTATCTTCTGGAGGTTTGTTTCTGCCTTCATGCTGTTAGGTCCTCTCTGATGATCCTGCGCGGTCCCCCTGACAGGCTCGTTGACCAGTCCTTTGCTCCAATCCTTTCTTCCAGGCGATCCACCTCCCCAAGATTCTGAAGACGCCTGGAAATGAGCTCCCAGATACCATCAGTATCGGCTCTGATGTCGCAGGTTCCCTCCACCGAACCACCACACGGTCCATTAAGATGACCTTTTGCACAGCGAGTAATGGGACACAACC
>JAFDFO010000186.1 GCA_019309815.1 Deltaproteobacteria bacterium | reverse complement strand
GAGTCGTAGTTGTTTCGTATCAGCATGTAGGAATCTCTTGTTGCTTCCCTCCTGTCGGAAAATCCAATGGTACCCACAAACGCGTCATCAGAAGCACCTGAACCCGTCTTGGTGAAAATGTTCAGTTTCTCAAGGGAATCAAAGAAATAAACGTCCACTAGGTCTGAAGACGTAACCTCAATACTCACAGGATAAGATCCTTCAAATCCAAATGATTCGTCATTGAGGTTAATGCGGGAATAATAGTTGGGCTTCAGTGTCATGTTCCTGTTCACTACAAAATCAGCACAATCAAAAGTGACAAGACAGGATGACTCACTGCAATCGACCCCAACGGCACCATGTGTGAAAGTCTTGTCCCTGTCAACAATGGTCCACCTGTGGCCTGGACTTTTCATCCAACCCTCAACAGCGGCATCAGGAATGTTGCTCGTGTCTGAAGGAACTCCACAGATGTTTTCGGCAGCCGTCAGGAAGAAGAGGCCTTCACCCTTTAGACGGTCTATCACATCGTCACCATCAGGATCCTTATGTGAGAAAATCTTATGTATACGGAGACGCACACTATGAGCTTTGGCCGCACTGTAAATCCTTTCATCCCACTCCAGCGGACTGTTTCCCAGTCTCAGCCTTATAGTGTTTATTTCATCGAATATCTCGGTTTCCATGGTTTCGGTTTCCATGGAAGGTTGGTGGACGTCTGAAAGTTTGACCGTCTCGTTGGAGACAGGTGCGAGGATGAGGGGACGTAGTAGAAAAAGGGAGCAAACAAACGCTATTGTGAGAATCATTAAGACTATGTGCCCTGTTTTCATAGCATTTGTCTTTGGTCGGGATTAGTCGAGGGTCACAAATTGCAGCAAAACATGAGCGACAGGGGCCCGAGCAGATAGTCTACCTATTGAAGCTCTCTGCAATCCCGCTATAGCGGGACAGGGAATGCGCTCGCTATTGCAGTTCAGGCTGGAACGCCGCCTTAAGGTTTTCAGCGTTTTGCTGCATGACGCTCAGGAAATCCCCCTGTTCCGGGACGTTTCCGCACGGATCAAAAACCAGACTGTTAATTCCCATTGATTTGAGTTTTGCAGCCGGGGATGGACTCGGCTCACCTTCCCAGATCATCCACGCGGCCGGATGGTCCTTCAAAATTCCTTGCAGCTCTATCCACTGTGCGTTAGTTGGCACTTCGTCGGGTTCCCAATGAACGCTCTTTATATTCAGGCCGTAGCGGCGGGAGAAATAGTCATAGACGGGATGAGACGCGATGAACGGTTTTGATCGGTTGTTCGAGACAGTTTGCATGATGTCTTGGTCCAGAGCCATGAGATCTTTTTCGAGTGCTGAATAGTTCTTTTGAAACGTG
Organism: Deltaproteobacteria bacterium; assembly: GCA_019309815.1. Taxonomy (GTDB): domain Bacteria; phylum Desulfobacterota; class Desulfobacteria; order Desulfobacterales. Next base: position 3,144 of record JAFDFO010000186.1, on the reverse strand, counting down.
TTCTTCAGTTCGGGTTCTTTGCGGGCAAACGCAGTCGCAATAGCTTTGGCCTGTTTGGCGGCAAGATCAAGGTCAAGCCAAGTTGTAAAGGCAGCGCCCTCGTGGGCATGTTCCCCTTCCGCTCCATGGCTGTGGGTTACGGCACTTTTGATCGTGATATAACTATCTTTGAACGACCTGGATGTGTCTACCAGCTTTGATCTGGGCAATGACACCTTGTCCACCCATTTTGCGAAGGCGGCGCCGTTCAGGAGGATCAAGTCTGCTTGCTGGTAGGCACCTATGGTAGCGATATTCGGAATCCAGTATGCCGGGTCTGTCCCCTTGGGCGCAGGAAATTCAACGTCAACGTGATCTCCGCCAATGCGTTCAGCGAAGTACTTCAAGGGATAGTTGACTACGTAGATGCTCAACGGGCTCCTTGCCCACACGCTATCGGGTGAGGCAGGTAGCATGAGGGTAATTGACGAAGCAAAGCAGAGAAGAAAGAAAGACCATAAGATGGGTGTTCCTCTAATTTGTCTTTGTAGTCCGGAACATAAGATTTGATTAATGCGTCTCATTTCTGTTGCTCCTGAAGCTGGCTTTCGATGTCATTGGGCGTTAAGATCCAAAAGGATTGGTGGCCTTCGCCGATGTCCACGACGATTTTCAACCCGGTCTGATAATCTTTTAACGGGAATCTGGCCGTCCCATCAGTGGCGAGTTCAGTTTCCAGTATGAGATGGTCTTCGCCGTCGTAGACATACACCTTACCCCGTTTCGGCCGCTTGGATCCGCCGAGTTTCCCCTCCACCACAACGGTGTCACATTCAACCCAGGCGAAGACCGACAGTTTATGAGCCAAACTACTGGCTGGTAGACCGGCAATTGCGAAAATCATGAACAAAATGCAGGTGTAAACCAACCCTGTTTTTGCCTTGGGATAGTCAATTGACTTCAACATAATGCCCTCCTATTAATAGCCCTGGCTATCGAATGATGAGCAGCCTCACCAACTCATTCGAATATTGACTCACCAGAAACACCATAGCTCCACACAAAATAGCACTGATCAGGACGATAATAATAATCTCAGCACTCAGCAGGCGGACAATTGTCATGCGTCTGCATCCGAGTTTGAAGATCGTTTGTATTTCGCGCTGCCGCAATCGCAGTGACAAGGCAAACACCAGAATAATCGCCAAAACCGTGGCCAGGGCCACTACAGAAATCACCCCATCCAGCATGGTTTTGATGCGGAAGATGTTCTGAAGCAAGCCATCGATGACTTCTTCTGGTTTGACAATCTGATGCCTTTCCTCACGAGCGAGGTAGCGCCCCCTTAAGATGGTCCCCGACTTTGTGTCATACGGAACAGCAATTACTGCGGTGACAGGATAAGACGTAAGTTTCCCGTGAAAGTGAAAGGTAGCGATGTTCTTTTCCGTTATTTCAGTGAAATGATAAAGCTTGGCGGTCGCAGCCACATTGGACTGGGTTCGCTTTAAAACGAGTGTTGGGTCAGTGAGTATTGTGACGTCCTCGTGGCCATGACCCAGACCCTGGATGACCCACGCGGTTTTCATGTCGATGAAGACAGCTAGATCATCAGACGTGTGAGACTTCTCAAAGACCCCCACTACTTTCATCTTCAGGGGGTACACGCCGGCCAAGTCGAACAGATTCTCTGGTGAAGACACGATGCTGCTTCCAGGTTTCAGATCCAGCTTTTCGGCAACCACGGCACCTACCACACAATCTCCCAACACAGCAAGAGACCGACCCTCCGCCACCTTGAGACCACGGAAGTCAAAGTAATCCAAGGTCGTTCCGACAATGGGATGCCCCCGGGCATAAAAGCGAACATAAACAGGAATAGGCAATGCCAGGTCGGTTTCCATGACCTGTTCGGAAGCTTCCATGGTTATCAGTTCCGGTACTTCATCATCGAAGTAGAGGGTGTTCATGACGAGATCCAGGGAGCTCCCCTTGGCACCTACCACCAGCGGGGTTGAGACGGCCCGGGACATGAGCTGTCTTTCACTCTCGTCGAGCAAGAGCTGAAGGGATAGAGGCAGGAAGGAAATCAGCGTGACACAAGCAACAAGCGTAGCTGTTCTGATCTTGTTGAAGCTGATGTATTTCCAGGCAATATAACAACTGTCAAGCATGGCTTCTTATTTGCTCTCCGCGGATCTGAGATAGAGGAAACACTAAGCCCAAAAAACCTTAGGAATGTTGGAATAGTGGAATACTGAAGCAATAAGGGATGAAAGAAGGCCAGTACTCCAATACTCCGTCACTCCGTGTCCGTCAGAGTCTGTGACGAATCATTATCTCCTTGAAAGTCCTGAAAATCGATCACCCGATCGAACCGCTTGAGTAGTTCATGGTCGTGGGTAACCGCCAAGAGAGTTGCATTGTGATCTTCTACACTGCGAAAGAGGAGATCCAGGATGCGGGTCTTGTTTGCGGGATCCAGATTGCCCGTCGCCTCATCCGCCAGAAGCAGCTTTGGATGGGGCAAAAGAGCCCGGCAGATAGCCGCCCGTTGCTTCTCTCCATGAGAAAGATCATTGGAAGGCCGCCTCAACTTGTCCCCAATTCCCATTTCCTGTGCCAGAGCTGCTGCCCGCTCCTTTACTTCTTTGTCGAGTCCAAGGGCGCCGGTGATTCGATAGGGATGGAGAACGTTGTCTATTACATTGAGATAGTCGAGAAGCTCAAAATCCTGGAAGACGAACCCGATGTTCGTGATGCGAAAATCGCGTCTTGCTACATCGGGCAAGCTGCTGACTTTGACGTCGCCTACGGAGACAGTACCTTCCAAGGGCGTCACAATGCCGGCAATCAGATTGAGAAGGGTTGTCTTCCCGGAACCGCTCGGTCCGATTACCGCAACCTTTTCAGACCTCTCCACGGTGAGTTCAGGGACGTGTAGACGAAACTCGCCTTCAGGATAGTGAAACTTGAGTAAATTGATGTGGATCATATCAATGCTTCAAAGCGATTCACCCTGCCTTTGTCATGCAGAGTGTTACAGGAAGTCGTTGTCGGACTGGGATTCTCTTACCCGCTTTTTCGTCTATCTTCTTCTCTTGCAGGCAGATAAACGCTAACGCTGGTCCCTTGCCCTTCAAGAGACTCCACGTCAATGTAACC
>JAFDFO010000037.1 GCA_019309815.1 Deltaproteobacteria bacterium | reverse complement strand
CGAGAACGCTGCAGCGATTGCTCATGAGGCTTACGCAACGGGCAAGACGGTGCGAGAGGTAGCTATGAAGAAGAAAGTGCTCCCTGAGGCACAACTGACAGAATTGCTGGACCCCATGGGAATGACCTAGTGTCATGTGCCAGAAGCTGTTTGCGAGAGCCGTAGCATTGATGATATCATTATTGGTTCGTTGAAGTACAAAATTCGAAGCACGAACGAAATTCGAAACAATGACCAAAATCCGTACTGTTTTCAAGGCGAAGCCGCAATTCCTCAATGTTCAAAACAGATTCTTTAGGTGTTTCGGTCATTTGAATTTTGGTCATTCGGATTTGTTTCGTGCTTCGATATTCGAATTTCGGATTTAACGCGCTGTCTTTATGCGGGAAGACATAATCATGGAATTATGTGAGTTGTTCCGGGAGATACGAGGCTATCTTACAGTAGGTGGATGCACGGATACGAAAAAAATTTGACTGGCCTAGTAATTCTGTGATACATTCCAATAAATTAAATAAAATGATAAGTGACAGAGTCAGTAATTGGTCAAGTTAGCAACGCTCGATGCAAGGAGGACAACACGATGGGCGAATGGATAAGAAGAACGTTGGTGGTTGTCATGGTGGTTGCCCTGGTCTTCACTACCACAGGATTTTCGGCCCTTGCCCAGGGGGAGCTGCAATTGGACAATAAGGCCCCCGCTGAGTCAATGGTTGCGGATTTTTGCGTGATGAGGCCCTTAGGAATCGGTGCAACGGTAGTGGGTACGGCATTTTTTATTGTTTCGCTTCCTTTTAGTGCGCTTGGAAGAAACACCGGAACAGCTTGGAACAAGATGGTTGCTGACCCTTTTCTTTTTACCTTTGCCAGGCCTCTGGGAGAAGTGGACTAGAAGCCATTTCAGCTTAGGCTATTCCCCCCGAACTAACGTCTTTGCCTCTCTCGGCGCCACTTGTATGGAATCCTGTTGCAGTTGAGCAATTCCAAAGGATGTATGGGTGGTGTGCGAAAGGTGGTAGAAAAAGGGGATCCCTTTGTAGCAAGAAGCTCTTCGAACGTACATCTGCAGATTCCCACGTCCCATCCCCCCAGGTTGAACCGAAGGCGAGCGCATCCACTGTCCCGGCAAAGGGTGACTGCACGGATCTTTGATTCTCTAAATGAGCCCGATGCGTTCAACCTACCGAACTATTGACAACAATACCAAAATATACTATAGGCCACCAGAGTTACAGGCCAATTGCGTTTCACGGCTGCAAGCTAGAACACAGTAGCACAGCCAGACTCGGGCCTTTCACAGATGGAGGGAAACGTCATGTCCGCACAAGAAACACCTCAGACAATGGATCGAAGGCGCTTTTTGAAACTGTCCGGCATTTTGGGAGTGGGCTTTGCTGCAGGCGGTTTGCTACCCATTTCAGAAGCCGTGGCGTTCGACAAAGATCTCTACAAAGTAACCAAGACACGTCCGGGTATGGGAACATTTGTGTCCATAACCGTCATGCATCCGTCAAAGACGGAGGCCGAAGAGGTCATAGGGAAAGCCTTTGAAGAGATGGACCGGGTGACCTTGTTGATGGATCGGTATCGTTCGGATTCTCCCATAGGCCTCCTCAACAAAGAAGGGAGTCTGGCGGAAGTGCCTCCTGACGTAGGCCGTGTGATCAAACGTTCTCTCCATTTTCACAAAGCGAGTCAAGGAGCCTTCGACATCACTGTGCAACCCGTAGTCGACCTGTACAGGCAACACTTTGAAGCAAAGGGTGTCCCGCCATCCGAAAAAGAACTGGAAAAGGCACTGGCCCTGGTGGACGCCAGCGCAATGAAGTTTGATGGCAAATCGGTTCGATTCGAGACACCAGGCATGGGCATCACTCTGGACGGGATTGCAAAGGGATATGTCATCGATTGCGGAGCCGAGTCTATTAAGAGTCACGGCATCAAACATGCCCTCATCAACGCAGGCGGTGATATACGCGTTGCAGGCGGCAAAGAGGGCGGGAGCCCGTGGAAGGTGGGCGTTCAGAATCCCGACAAGGAGGGACCCTATTTGGACATTGTGAAAATGAACAATGGCGCTCTGGCCACGTCGGGTAATTACGAGATATATTTTGACAAAGAGAAGCTATATCATCATATTGTGAATCCCAGCACAGGCCTATCACCCGCCCAAAGCGATAGTGTTACTGTGACAGCTTCCACTGTGATGGACGCGGATGCACTTTCAACGGCTATTTTCGTACTGGAACCTGCGGCAGGGAAACGATTCATCGAAGGAATCCCAGGGACTGCTTGTCTTATTCTAGGCCGCGACAAACAACGGATTGTTTCAAATGCCTGGCCAAGTTAACGGGTAGGCTGTTGAAGTAAGATATTTCTACTTTACAACAGAGCAAAGGGCTGCCGGTCGTGGCAGCCTTTTTTTATGGAGAGGATTCTCGCAACGCATCGGCGCTTGGGGTTGATAGCAACTTGTTGGGCCCTGAGCTTCATCGCTGACTCTCAAAAGGAAAGGCTAACCGCCACCTGGCGATTAGCCTTTAACAGGAGGAAAGCCGATGAAGAAATCTTTCTCTTCTCAGCTATCGTTTGTATGACCTCGCAACAATAGTGCCAAATTGCAGTATCCTCGAAAAAATTTCCTTTTTTCCTACGGCAACAAGGGGGGAATAACGGTATAACCAGTTTATTTTACAGGAAACATCGCCTCCCAAGGTTTTTTCAAGGTGGCCGGGGGCTGCTTGAGTCTTGGCGGATTTGTGCCTATTTAGGCCCCTGAAATTGCATCAATATGTATAAAAATTTATACAGACAGGCCGGGGATAGCCTTTAACTATCTGATAATACACAAAATTGTTGCATGTGCCAACTTTTGATACAAGCTGCCCCCGGAGAAATGCAAGTGGTTGATATCTTAAGCAATACTCATGATGCCAACTTCTTTTACGCCACGCTGAACGTTCCGTCCTCCCTGCATCTTTCAGTGTTTGTATGGAGGACGCTTAGGTATGACGATCCGTTCCGTTGACTACAGGAGGTCATGTTTTTTCAGGCGGTACTGCAGGTTGGCTCGGGGAATGTTCAGAAGGTTGGCTGCCCTGGCCTGTACGTTGTCTGACAGGGCAAGGGCTTTTTGAATCAGCCTCTTCTCTATGGCATCGAGCGTCTCAGGAAGGTTAGACAGTTTCTGCCAGTCTATTGGCATTTCCAGGTCTGCAAAACCCAGTAGCTCTTTGGGCAAGTCGGTTAGGGTGATCTCGTCGTCTCTGCTTAGAAGCACGGCTCGCTCAATGGCGTTCTCGAACTCTCTTACGTTTCCAGGCCAGCGATGATTGCATAAAAAACGCATGGCTTCAGGGGAGATGGTCATCTCTTCCCTGTTGGTTTCCCCGGCATATTTGTTCATGAAGTGGGTGGCCAGAAGGGGGATGTCCTCAGAACGTTCCCTGAGGGGAGGGAGCGTGATATGAACCACGTTGAGACGAAAATAGAGGTCTTCTCGGAAACGGGCATCCTCTACCTCTTTCTTAAGGTCCTTGTTGGTGGCTGCTACAAGCCTGATGTCAAACTCGATAGTCTTTGTTCCACCCACCCGTTCAAAGGTCATTTCCTCAAGGACGCGGAGGAGCTTTACCTGCACAGGGGGGGGTATTTCACCAATCTCATCCAGAAATAACGTTCCTCCGTCTGCGAGCTCAAACCGACCCTTCTTCATGGCCGTAGCCCCCGTGAAGGCTCCCCTTTCATGACCGAAAAGCTCGCTTTCCAGCAGGGTCTGGGTGAGGGCTGCGCAGCTGACGGCCACAAACGGCTTGTTGCGGCGAGGGCTGTTGTAATGAATCGCTCTGGCGATCAGCTCCTTCCCGCTGCCGCTCTCACCTGTAATCAGTACCGTTGCCTTGGTGGGAGCAACCCTCTGGATCATGTTAAATACCTCGTGCATCGGCTTACTCTTACCAATGATATTGTCGAAACGATAGCGACCTTCCAGGTCCCGCAAGAGCCGACGGTTTTCTTTCAAGACCCTGTACGTGCTGATTGCCTTGTGCACCATTTGCTTCAGAGTTTCATTCTGAAAAGGCTTTTGGATGAAGTTGAAAGCGCCCAACTGCATGGCCTCAACAGCCTTTTCTACGGTTCCGTAAGCTGTCATCATGACTACGGGCAGATGTGGGTTTTTTTCCTTGATTTGTTTGAGGAGCTCGATACCATCCATGACGGGCATCTTCATATCTGTAAGGACTAAATCAAGGTCGACACTATCCACCGCCTCAAGGGCCTCATGGGCGTTGTCGGCGGTCAGCATTTCGTACCCTTCCCCGGAGAGAAAGGCACTCAGGACCACGCGGTAGTTCTTCTCGTCATCCACGATAAGGATTGTTTCCATTGATTTGTTCCTGTTCGTTGGTCGTGCGTCTGCTGAATGGTCAAGTTGTTCCGTTCAAGTTCAAACTGCACACAGGAGACTCAAAACATCCCCCTCGCCACAGCTTCAGAATAACGCTCTACCGGCAGTGTAACCGCCACCTGAATCCCCTTCTCCGGACTGTTGTCGATTTCAATGATACCGCCGTGCCCTTCCACAATCTTCTTGACGATCGGAAGCCCCAGTCCACTCCCCTTATCCTTTGAAGTAAAGAAGGGTTCCCAAATCCTGTTAAGGATTTCATCCGGGATGCCGGGCCCCTCATCGGCAAACAGTATGGTCTGGGTGTGTTTCCGGGAAGACAGTTCGATGTATATATTCCCGCCTTCCGGCATGGCCTGCATGGCGTTGATCAGAATGTTCAGGAAGGCCTGATACAGCAGCCCTGGATCGGCCTGTATCTCCGGGATGTCGGTGGCGAATCGCTTACGGATTCGGTAGCCGTTCTTGCTAACTTCCGGCGCAAGGAACGAGAGATTCTTCTCAATGACATCGTCAACCTTGCACGGCATGAAGTCAGGTGCCTGGGGCCGGGCAAAGCTCAGAAAATCGGTCACAATGCCGTTGAGGCGATCGGCCTCCTGCACGATGACGTCTGCAAGCTCGATTTCAGGGGCGGCGGGAGCCAACTTCTGCTTCAAGAGCTCAGCGGTACTGCTAATGATGCCCAGGGGATTCCGAATTTCGTGGGAGATGCCAGCCACCATTTCGCCAAGACTTGCCAGCCTCTGTGCATTTCCCAGTTTTTCCTTCAAAAGGAGTCGTTCCTGAGCTCGTTTTTCGATGATTTGCTCACCCCGTTTCACAAAGTGTCGAAGGACCAGAAAGAGAAGTCCCATGATAACAAAAGAGATGATAATAATTCTGTACTTGAACGCGGTAATGATCCGGTAATCGTCAGACAGATCCTGTACAACCTCAAATACCCCTAAGATGGGTCCTTCCACATTTGATAGGGGCCTTTCAGCCCTCAGCGGCACGTAAGTCACCAGCTTGCTCTCTGTAGGGGCTCCGAAGAGCATCCCCCAGAATCCTCCACTGCGCGTCAACTTGGACCGTGATTTTCCCTCCAGGGCCTGCTGGTAATCGATCCCACCCAAGCCCTTTCTCCCCAACAGGTCTTCGTCAAAGCTGTAGAAAATCACATTTTCCCCGCGATCAAAGATGTTTACCGTTTCTACGTTAAAACTATGGAGGGTGTTTCTTACGACTTTATCAAGGCGGTCAAACAGAACCTTGTTCTGCAGCTGAATAACCTGACCAAACTGAAGCGCCGCCGGGACAATGAATTGGAGGAAGACCTGGTGATTAAGATTCTCTGCCATCAACAGGGCGTAGTCTTCACTTTTTTTCAACAGGACTGTCTCGGCTCGATGGGCAATGACTGTTGACAGGGCCAAAGAACCGACAAGAACGAGAACAAGACTGGTGAAAGTAAAATACTTAACAAGTTTGAAGGGTTTAATGGGTGCGGTATCTTTTGCATCCATCCCATTAATTATAGAGTCGTTTTTCTCAATGGCAGGCAAGGCGATCACTCACGCTATCTGGGTTTGGCGACAATCTGAGACACGTAGAGATCTAGAAATCGCTTGGAGGCTGCTGACTTAATAATTGCTACCGTGTCAGCACCTTTTGCTGTACCCGCAACAGCCAAGACTTCTTTGCCCTCAGCGACCAAGCCCCCGTCCACCGCCTCCATAACAATTTCGCAGCAAACCTTGATCCCCTGGCCAAGGCGCCTCAAGGTGTTGGCAATTAGGATGGTCGGATAGGAACCTGAAAACTCTTTTGACAGAGCTGTTTCCAGGGAATGGGTCAGTATCGTTCCCTTGTAGATATGGCCCCCGAGCCAAGTTATCTCTTGGTGGGCATCAGCCGAAAATTGGTCCTGATTTGGTCCCAAGAAGCCTGCCGAGTGGGCTACAATGACAAGATTGACCCCTTTGCCTTGAAGCTTACGGGCCGCGGTCAAACCGGTTTCGCCAGATGTGGACGCCAAAATGACGTCCCTGAATCCCTCGTCATCGACCAACTTGGAAACGATATCCACGCAGGCTTGTGTGTTTTGAGGACCGGGTTTATCAAAATATTCGACCAGACGTTTCATGAGATTCCTGGAAAATCGCCGGCTGCGACTCAGGCCTTTCGAATGCCGCTTCAACGAAGGTGTCGTTCAATCAAGAAGAGGCTGACCAGAGACACCACATGCCCTCAGGGAGCGTGACAATACTGCTAGGGACGCGGGATCTCCGTGATGAGCGTCTTTATGTCTTCATCCGAGAAGCGCAGGCCTAAGCCAAGGAAGAAAGATTCATTGTCGTTCTTGCTAATGAAGTCGTCATAACCGGCTGTGATATAAATGAACTGAAGTGGTGTAAACTCTGCTCTGAGTTTCAGGTGTGGATTTTCGTCCGGGTCGAAATCAAATGCCTCAAATGTACAGATCAGGCGGTCGTCATAAAGGTAATAGTCAGCACCAACCCCTCCGCTTGACTCAAAGATTCCTGCTCGCAACCCAAGATCGTAGTAACGCTTGGCGACCTGGGCAGTCCATTTAATGGCATCGAAGTCGGTCTTCTCTCTGTATATGACATGTTCCTCGCCGTCGATGATGGTCCTTTCTTCGGTCCGAGTTTTCTGACCGGCAGGGTCGTCCACGATTCCCAGCACATAGTACTTATCCTGTTTGGGCTGTATCCGAAGAGAAATGTATGATTTCAGGGCCTCCTGCTCCAAAAGATACTCCCCGCTGTAGTCAATATAGGTTCGGAACCGCCCCTCTTTTCTCAGGTATTCATTAATCGACTCCAGAGTTGTATTCAGGTTATCCACGGTTTCATCTTCTTGTACCAGTTTGCCAAGGGTCCCTTCACCTCTGTTAATCTTTTCCGTGATTTCCTTCAATGCCAACAAGGTTTCATCCAGCCGCTCAATAGTTTCTTCATCCTGGATCAGTTTGCCGATCGTGCCCTCTCCCCGACTAACCTTATCCGCAATCTGGTTAAGAGCTACAAGCGCCTCACGAAGTTCGCTCGAAGCTTGTCTGAAGTTAGCCACTATTTCGCTCATACTCTCTTTGCTGGTTCCGCTTATCTCCCTGAGGTCCCCCGAAAAACCCGCAAAATTGTCAAGGATCTGGTTGATGTTTTGGTCGTTTTTCTGAACTGTTTGATTCAGCGTCTCAGTAAGCTCCCTCATGTTGTCCACGATGGCCCTAAGCGATGACTCACCCTCCTCGCCGCCAAGGGCCCCCGAGAGGGATTCGGTGATGTTTTTGATGTCAGTTCCGATAGTGCTTAGCTGCTTCAAAAGGGTATCAATGTTGGCAGGGGATTGAGTTCTCGCAATTTGACCACCGGGTTGGATCGGCTGGGTTCCTGGGGAACCCAAGACAATCTCAACATATTTGTCCCCTAGTATGCCCTTGCTGCGAATAATCGCCTGTGAGTCATCACCTATCTGAATCTCAGGGTCCATCTGGAGAGTAATCCTGGCCCTTCCCGCTTCCAACCTGATGTCCTTGACGCGTCCCACCTCAACACCGGCAATCTCCACGGGCACCCCCTTTACGATGCCCTCCGCAGAGTCAAAATCAGCATATAGGTCATAGCCCTTGTCTCGGACATACTCAAGTTTGCCTGCCTTCATGGACATGTAGGCCAGGATCAGCATGCCGATGACCACAAAAAATCCAACTTTCGCTTCAGCACTCAGCTTGGTCATAGTCGTTTCCTGGTGCTATCGGATAGCGCTCTCCCAAAAAATGCTATCGGGTAACGTTGGCCGCAGAACTCCTCTTGTTGCAGGACAATCTACTATGTAATCTGAATAGGCCCGTCGGCCTTTCCTTGAATGAACTGCTGCAAGGCCAGATTCGCAGAAGACTTGACAGTTTCTGGCTTTCCAATCTCAACAATCTTTCCACGATACAGCATTGCTACCGTATCGGCAATCTTAAACGTGGATTCAATGTCGTGGCTGATCACCACGCACGTGGCATTGGTATGCTGCTGCGTATCCACGATCAGACGGTCAATGGCGTCTGCCGTAATAGGGTCAAGCCCCGTGGTAGGCTCATCAAAGAGGATAATCTTAGGGTCAAGAGCCAAGGCGCGGGCAAGGCCCACACGCTTCTGCATGCCGCCGCTCAGCTCTGAAGGCATCTTGTGAGAAACACCCTTCAGGCCAACCTGCCGCAATTTACGTTCTACGATTTCCTCAATCTCGTCCGGTTTCAACCGGGTGTGCTCACGGAGGGGAAAGGCTACATTCTCTCCCACGGTCATGGAATCGAAAAGGGCTGCGGATTGAAAAAGCATTCCGAAATTTTTTCGCACATCATTCAGCTGTCTATCGTTAAGGCGGCTGATGTGCACCCCCTCAACAAGCGCCTCTCCCTCGTCGGGTTTTATGAGACCAATCATGTGTTTTAGCAACACACTCTTTCCCCCACCGCTTTGGCCGATGATCACGGTGATCTGGCCGGCCTTGATCCGAAGGTCCAGCCCGTCCAGAACCTTCTGCCCACCAAACGCTTTGTGGACATTGATCAACTCAATGATAGAAGAGTTTTCCATGAAAAACGTTCCGTTTTCACCTGTAGTCATTGGCTGTTGGCCTGCGGCCGCGAAGTAATAACCCACCAGTTATTGAGGGGGTCTTTACTTTCAGCTATGAGTCTGCAGCCACAAGCCACGCGTGATGGCGAAGTCGTCCTAGAACATTGCTGCCGTCAAAAAGTAATCACTGATCAAAATGGAAACCGATGCTATGACGACAGCTTGTGTGGTAGCTTGCCCAACCCCTTGAGCCCCGCCGGTCGTGTAGAAACCTTTATAGCAACCCACCAGTGACAAGATCAGCCCAAAGCAGGCTGCCTTGACGAGCCCATTGAAGATGTCTTCCAATTCCACAATCTCGATCATCTTGGCCACATAAATGCCGGAGTTGATCTTGAGTAATCCGACACCGACAAAGTATCCCCCGATAATACCCACAAAGTCCGCAACAATGGTCAACACAGGCAACATGAACACTCCGGCAATGATGCGGGGCACTACCAGGTACTTGATCGGGTTAGCTGCCATGGTATGCAGGGCATCAATCTGCTCAGTAACCCGCATGGTGCCAAGCTCTGCAGCCATAGACGAACCGGCTCGTCCCGTGACTATCAGGGCTGTCAAAACAGGACCCAGTTCCCGCGTCATGGCCAGCGCAACGGTGGAACCGACAAGGCTCTCCGCGCTGAACAAACGAAACCCATGATAGGCCTGAAGCGCCAGCACTGCGCCCGTGAAGGCCCCTGTCAGGATTACGACAAGCAGGGAGTTGACGCCCACAAACTCCATCTGCTTGAAGATGGCGCGGACGCGCATCGGTGGCCGCACCATCCAGACAAGGGTTGACAGCAAGAGAAACATGACCAGGCCAAATTCTTCAATGAAGCGAATAAGGGCCAGGCCAACGGCTTCGACAGCTCTAAGTATCATCCGTTATGACTCACTGACAGGGGTGTAGGCATTCCGATCCTCAGGTCCTCGCGCGATGCTCATCAGCAAGCAGCGGGCCGATGCTGGATTCTGGTTCCTGGATGAAGAAACAAATTTTCTATTAATGTATTTCCAGTATCAGTACCTTTCAAGCAACTATGCCCTTACTCAAGCAATCCATCGGTTTGAGGCGGGACGTCTCTATTCTGTTACTTTGTGGCCATCATGAAGGCCCCGTTCCAATCCTTGCCGGGCGGGCCGACCTTAAAGTCTTTGCAGCGGCTCAGCATGGTTTGGCTTGGGCCATCGAGGGGGTTAGCGGACAAAGCTGCAGAGAAGTGACTTATGGCCTCATCCCAGTTCCGGTTTCTGTACGAACCAAGCCCTTTCGCGTACAATTCTACCACTGACCTCAGGACATCATCGATTTCGTCAGGGTAGCCCAGGAGCTCATATACACCTACAGGTTCTTCCTTTCCGACGACGGTTACGCTGTCAAGTTCTCGAACAAAGATTCCGTTCTTAGCTGGGGTGTAGGTCGCGTTACTGATCATCGTGAAGGTTTCATAGACCTTGTTCACGCCCTCGAGCCTTGCCGCGGTGTTCACGGTATCTCCCATCATCGTGTAGTCCATCTTGTTTCTGGATCCCATGTTGCCGACAATTGCGGAACCCGTGTTCAGACCGATTCGCATCTTCAACGCAGGGCGCTTTTCCGCCAGCCATTTCGTCCGCAACTCAGCCAGCCTTGTTTGCATGTCAATGCATGCCTTGCAAGCCTTTACGGCGTGGTCCTCAAGTATGGTAGGGGCTCCAAAAAAAGCAATAATGGCATCTCCCTCAAATTTGTCTATAGTTCCCTCGTAGCTAAGAATAATATCTGTCATTTCTGTGAGGAACTCGTTGAGCAGCTCCACCACCTCTTCGGCGGTCAATGCCTCAGAAATTGCAGTGAAGTCCTGAACATCAGAGAAAAAGGCCGTTATGACTCGATCTTCCCCCCCAAGCACCAGTTTGTCAGGGTCCTTTATGAGCTGCTCGACGATTGCCGGAGCCAGATAGGTGCTAAACGCATCCTTGATGAATTTTTTCTTTCTCTCTTCACTGAGGTATTTGTAAGCGGTGAGGCTCACGTAGACCAGGATGAGGACGGTGACGGGGTAGACAACGTTCAGCCAGTCACCGTGGTGATTAAACAGATACTGGCACAATAATATGTACGAAATAAGTGTGCCGACAGCAAAGGCCGTCCCAGGCAGTGCCCGAAGGCGCGGCAGCAACAGTCCGAGGACCAGGCCGACCAGAAGTATGGCCGCAAGGTCGAAGAGTCTTGCCCACTCGGGGCGTTCGAGGAAGTCCTGATGCAGGACATTATCTATGACGTTTGCGTGAATCTCAGGACCCGGGAACACATTGTCAAAAGGTGTCACGCGCACATCGTAAATCCCGATAGCCGTGGCTCCCACTACGACGATTTTGTCTGCGAACGTTTCCGGGGGCACTCTGTGATGTAGGATGTCCGTGATGGGTATGTGCGGAAAAGTCCTGCCAGGACCGCGGTAGTTCACTAAGAAGCGACCCTGTTCATTTGTGGGTACTGGCAGTTTTTTGCCGATCTCTATCTCGTGGACCCCGTACTCGGCTATCACGACCTTAGGGATGCGACCGGTATAGGCCCTGAGGGTTTGCACGGCAAGCGGGCCGTAATGGTATTCCCGGCACCGGAGAACCAGAGGGACCCATCGGACACTGCCATCGATATCAGGAAACATGTTGAAGTATCCGGAATACCGTGTAGCCCCAGCAAGTACTTCTATGTTAGACTGGGGCATGAATGTTTCTTCAATTGTGACTGACTGGGCTTGCTTTGACTTGAATTTGACAGAGACTTCTGAGGTGATGGCGTTGTCGATGTGTGCTTCGATGGCCCCATCGTCCAGATGCTCAAAGCCTTCTGCGCTCATTTGAAAGAAGTATCCCAGCACCACCTTGGCCTTTGATTCCCTTATGGCCTCAGCCAATATCAGGTCATTGTCCGCCTCCTGCTTGACCTGAGTTAGATAGGCAGTAAGTTGGTCATTTTTTATGCCAAGACCCTCTACCGCCTCTTCGAACCCCGTGACTGCTTCGACCGTGCTGCTCTTGTCAGGTTCCAAGAACCCTATATCAAATGCAATGACCCTTGCCCCGCTATCCGACAGTATTCGGACCAGTTCGGCGAACTTGGATCTTGGCCACATCCACTTTCCTTGTTCCTCCAAGCTCTTTTCGTCAACGACTGCAAGAACGACCTCCGGGCCTGGACTCACCGGACCCCTGGAATGGAATCTGAGGTCAAGCGTTTTGAGCTCCATGAGTTCCAGGAAAGGGACTCCCCAATAATAGGCGATCATTCCGAGCAAGGTGATGGTAATAGTGATCGTTGCCGCGTTGACCTTAAAGACCCTTTTCAATAGCCTCTTGACAGACAGGCCTGACTTCATGCGGCGACCATAGGGGATGAGGGACCGAAAGTCAAGCTAAAGCTTTATTTTCATTGACACTATCAACGGTTGCCGGTAGGCTGAAAACCTGGTTTTAAGTCCCAATAAGTGTTGAGATAACGATATGATTAGCCGTTAATTTGTTTGATGATGAGGAGACTGGATCTTTGGCATGAGTGTGCTCACAGCCCTTACAGCGCAAAACACCCTTGGTGTTTCCGGCATCCACGCCGTCCCGCCGGACTTCATCGGGCAGCAGCTCGATGCGGTGCTGTCAGAGATTGGCGCGGATGCTGTAAAGACCGACATGTTGCACAATCCGGACGTGATTGAGGTAGTTGTTGACAGGCTGTCGGCTTACGGTATCAAAAAGATGGTGGTTGATCCTGTGATGGTTGCCAAGGGAGGAGATGTGCTGCTCGAGCCTGAAGCGCGGGAAACCCTTGTGGCGCGGCTCGTTCCTATGGCCTTTGTGATCACCCCCAACATCCCGGAGGCGGAGGTTTTTTCGAAAGTATCGATTAGAAATGAAGAGGATATTCGGGAGGCGGCACGCATCATACACGGTATGGGAGCACAACATGTCTTGGTAAAGGGTGGACACCTGGACGGTCCTGCTACAGACTGCCTCTATGAC
>JAFDFO010000036.1 GCA_019309815.1 Deltaproteobacteria bacterium | reverse complement strand
TTTAGGCACTTTAGCAGCTTACGAGAGTAGGCAGTAGGCAATGATTGATGATTGGTGATTGAATGCGGAGCGCGGAATCTGACGAATGCGGAGTGGGGAATGCGGAGTGCGGAACAGGAAGAGCTGAAAGCTCAAAGACGTCAGTTTACCCCACATGTCATTTCGAGCGAAGCGAGAAATCTTAGCCTGATGCAATCAGGGACTCATAAGATCTCTCCCTGAGGTCGAGATGACAAGAAGGAAACGGGCCCAACCGGCTCCACGGGCATAATGGACGAAACTTTTTGTCACTTTAGACACGCAACGAATGCGGAATAAGTTCTTTTTAACTTTAGGCACTTTAGCTCACTTTAGGCACTTTAGGCACTTACTATGTTCACTGGCATTGTTGAAGGTCTTGGAACAGTCAGATCGGTGATCCGCTCTGCAGGGGGCATGCGGATGAGCGTGGAATCCGACTTCGCAATCGACAATCTCAAAACAGGTGACAGCATTTCCGTGAGCGGGATTTGCCTCACGGCCGTCGAGTTTCAGAACAATGCTCTTGGCGTTGATGTGGCCCCTGAGACACTATCAAGAACCACCCTGGGTCAGGTAAAACCCGGGGACAGGGTGAACTTGGAACAGGCATTGTCTTTCGGAGCTCGTCTTGGCGGACACCTGGTCAGCGGGCACATTGATAGCGTTGGCGTGGTCCAGGCCAAGCGGCCCGTGGCCAATGCTACGCTCTGGACCTTTGGTGTACCTGAAGAACTTTCCCGCTACATTGTTGAAAAAGGCTCCATTGCCGTAGATGGCATCAGCCTTACAGTCAACGCCTGCAATCGGACCTCCTTTGAAGTGAGTATTATCCCTCACACAGCCAAGGTGACGACCCTGGGCTTCAAGAGCGTGGGAGATCCGGTGAACATTGAGACGGATATGATAGGAAAATACGTTGAGCGCTTCACCCAACCCTTTTCAGATCGCGAGAAACGATCACCGGAGGAGGGTTCGTCTGTTGACGAGACTCTACTCACCAAGACAGGGTTTATGTGACGTCGCGCACAGGAAACACAAGGAGAACAATATGCCACGAATAACCGTTGACCAAGCCATCAAAGATATTGCAGAGGGCAAAATGGTCATTCTCGTTGATGACGAGGACCGGGAGAACGAAGGGGACCTCACTGTTGCTGCAGAAAAGGTGACACCTGAAATCATCAATTTTATGGCGAAGCATGGCAGGGGGCTGATCTGCTTATCCCTGACCCCCGACAAAGTCGGGACGCTTGAGTTACCTCCCATGGCTAACAACAATACGTCACGTTTCCAGACCGCGTTTACAGTGTCCATAGAGGCGCGACACGGGGTGACCACGGGAATCTCGGCGGCAGATAGAGCGACAACGATCCATGCTGCCATGGCGGATGATGCAAAGCCATACGATTTGGTTCGTCCTGGCCACGTCTTTCCGATTCGTGCAAGAAAGGGTGGTGTGATTGTGCGATCCGGGCAAACAGAAGGGTCGGTAGACCTCGCCCGGCTTGCGGGCTTGAAGCCGGCAGGGGTGATCTGCGAAATCATGAACGAAGATGGCAAGATGGCCCGGATGCCGGATCTGGAGCCGTTTTCGGAAGAGCATGGCCTTGGCATCTGCACCATTGCGGACCTCATTGAATACCGACTCCGTACCGAGTGCTTTGTACACCCTGTGGCCACCACAATGATTCCAACTGCAATTGCAGGCGAATTCAAGACGATTGTCTATGAAAATGATGTGGACGATCTTTTGCATATTGCTCTCGTCAAGGGAGAGATCGATCCTGACAAACCGGTCCTGGTTCGCGTTCATTCAGAATGTCTTACCAGTGACGTTTTCAGCTCCATGCGCTGCGACTGCGGAGAACAGCTCCATGCCGCTTTGCACATGATCGAAGAAGAGGGTGCAGGGGTGGTCCTTTACATTCGTCAAGAAGGCCGGGGTATTGGCCTCCTAAACAAGATGAGGGCGTACGAGTTGCAGGATCAGGGACACGACACAGTGGAAGCCAATGAGATTCTTGGTTTTCAACCAGACTTGAGGAATTACGGGATTGGCGCTCAGATACTGGTGCATCTGGGCGTGCGTGAGATGCGGCTCATGACGAATAATCCTAAGAAGATTGTCGGACTTCAAGGTTACGGTCTGAGCGTTGTGGAACAGGTGCCTGTCGAAATGACACCTAATAAATATAATGAGGGATATCTCAGCACCAAGAAAACAAAGATGGGTCACCTGCTGAAACTGAATCCCAAAGGTTAAGGAGGGCACCACCATGCCGAATTTCTATGAAGGAAAGATATCAGCTGAGGGGAAGAAGTTCGCTCTCGTTGTCAGTCGTTTCAATGATTTTGTGAGTGACAAACTCCTGGCAGGTGCCCTGGATGCGCTGAGCCGTCACGGAGCCCGTGATGAGGATATCGATGTCGTCAAGGTGCCTGGCTGCTTTGAAATCCCCCTAATGGCAAAGAAGATGGTCAGGAAAGAGAAATATGATGCAGTCATCTGTATAGGGGCTGTAATCCGCGGTTCGACACCTCACTTCGAATACGTGAGCGCTGAGGTATCGAAAGGTGTCGGACAGGTCGGACTCCAAGCGGGCGTTCCGGTTATCTTTGGCGTGATTACCACCGACACCTTGGAGCAGGCTATCGAAAGGGCTGGTGCAAAGGCTGGAAACAAGGGGTGGTCTGCAGCCGTCGCCGCAATGGAAATGGCTAATCTGGCGGAAGCTGTTGACAAGGGATAGGATTGACGATTGAAAATTGAAGATTTAAACAATACTCAATCTTCAATCCACATTACGCTGGGCATTGCCTCGGAGTTCAGAGACAAAGCTGGTGCTGAGGGGCGTGACCTTGAGCCGTGTTCCTGAGACCAACCAGGGGGCTTTGGCGATTTGCGATTGAAGCAATATGCAATCTTCAATCGTCAATATTCAATCAACGTGGACATTGTCTCTTAAGAGCGTCTCACTGATCGAGGTGAGTACCAAAGTGTGACAAAATGGGCAATCGCCGACGCTCAAGAGAGCTTGCCATGCAGGCTCTTTTTCAAATCGAGATGATCCAGGATGACTCAACGGAAGCTGTTGAGTTGTTTTGTACACATTTTCGAGTCTCGAAAAGCGTGAGGCCCTTCTTTCTTCGACTCATCGAAGGTGTGAAAGAGTTTCAACACGAGATAGACGCGCTGATTGAGCGTTTCTCGGAAAATTGGAAGATCAGTCGTATGTCACGAGTCGATCGCAACGTCCTCAGGCTCGCCGTATACGAACTCCTCCACTGCCATGATATCCCCCCAAAAGTCTCCATCAATGAAGCAATAGACATTGCAAAAAGGTTCGGCACCGAGGATTCTGGTGCCTTCATCAATGGCATTCTTGATAGTGTCCGTATCTCCCTTGAGAAAGAAAACCCCATTCAGCCCGAAAAATCACCTGACCAGACCCCAAACCCCATGGGATTGATGATTGATGATTGATGATTGGCGATTGTCTTTGTCGACGGTAAAGTATCATCAATCGTCAAATCCATGTAGTTGCTCATAGGCACAAAGTCTCAAAGTCACCCCCCTCAGCACCCGCAGTTTCCCCGAGCTCCGAGGCGGTGCCCACGGTAGTAGGCATTGAAGATTGTTTCAATCAACAATAAACAATCCCTGGCCCAGACATGGCCTGAACAGATCAAGTGATGAAAGGACAGACATGAGGACCGACAGAAGCAAGGATATGCTCAAAGTGTATCGCGCCAGGGCGGGCATCAATCATCAATGTCCTGAGTTAGTCTCAGGAACACGGTCTCAAGGTCACGTCCCTCGGCACCGGCCTTTTGCCTGAGCTCCGAGGCAGTTCCCACCACAATCAGCCGACCTTCGTTTATGATTCCTATGCGACCACACATCTCCTCGGCGATGCCAAGCGTGTGGGTAGACATGAAAATACTCACACCCTTACCCGCAAGGGAGCGAAAGACGCTCTTTACAAGCCTGGCGCCTTTCGGATCGAGCCCTACCATGGGTTCATCAACCACAATCACTTTGGGCTCGTGTAGAAGTGCCGCTGACATCACCAGCCTTTGCTTCATGCCGTGGGAATAACTCTCGATCAGGTCTCCGGCCCACTTGTCCATCTCAAACAAGGTCACTAGTTCGTTTATCCTTGATTCCATGCGGCCATGATCCATGCCATAGATGGATGCCACAAACTGGAGACACTCAATCCCCGTGAGTTTTTCATAAAGAAAGCCCCGGTCCGGGATGAACCCTGTCACCTGTTTGGCCCCCACAGGATCTTCACTTATGTCCCTGCCGTCTATAATCACCGTACCCTCTGTGGGCTTCAGGATGCCCGCCATCATTTTGATGGTCGTGGTCTTTCCGGCCCCGTTTGGCCCCAAGAAACCAAAGATCTCACCGGATGGAACCTCCAGAGTCACATCGTTCACAGCGGCGAGTCTGCCAAAACGCTTTGTCAAGTGTATCAGTTGAATCATTGTATTGTTATCCGTTGTCCGTTCCGAGTCGCAGAGCGCAGAGCGCATGGCGCATAGCGTTGCCTGATCTCCCATGCCCGTTCACCCCAGCAAGGCCCAAAATAACAAGTCTTTCAATCATCAATAATCAATAGTCAATCCCAGAGCCGTTATGCGTTACAACTGAGTTCAAAGCAAGAGCCATGGCGTTGAGCCAAAGCCAAAAACAATCTGTTTTTCAATCTTCAATCTTCAATAGTCAATAATCAATCATAGAGCCGTTGTCCGTTCACCGTTCACCATCTATGTTGTTTAGAACGAGTGCTCGTTCTGTCATTTCGACCCCTTTGACTGCCCTCAGGGCAGGTTCCGAGAGAAATCTTCAGCTTCTGTCAGGCTCCACAATCAAGATTTCTCGCTTTGCTCGAAATGACACCAAAGACACCAAGCCAGGAAAGAATGTAGGGGAGGGCTTTATGCCCTCCCACGGGCGGGGATAAACCCCGCCCCTACAAACCCTTTTTGTCATTTCGACCGCAGGAAGGAATCTTATCCGGTAGCCTGATTACAAGAGCAAGATTTCTCGCTTCGCTCGAAATGACACTCCTGTGGGCTTCTTGATTGTTGACTGCATCGCTGGCCGAGTTCATCTGTTCTTTTCAATCTTCAATCGTCAATATTCAATCTTCAATCATCAATCCCAGACCGTGCCTCCAGCACCGTCAGTTTGACCTGCCCGATTACCCGCAGCATCTCCGCCTGACGATCCAGAGCTCCTTCCACGAACTTGATGTGGGTCACATCAGCAGGCATCTGTCCCATCAGGGCGTCTGCGGTGATCCATCCTCCCAGATAAAGCTCATTCCAAGCGTGATAGTAGAATCGACCACGCGTGTAAACCAAGCCGACACAGACCTTGGCAGGAATTCCAGAAGCCCGGAGAAGTGCAGCCAGAAGCATTGCATGTTCATTGCAGTCTCCAGCCCTGGTCTTGAGGGTGTCCAAGGCGTTGGGCACAGAAACAGTGGCACGCTTCTCGAGAGACTGATAGACCCAGTCAAGGATACGCCGGGCCTTCTCCGCATCCTGGCTCCCCTGACCCACAATTTGATCCGCCAGGGCCTTCACCTTTGGGTGATCGCTTTGTATGAAAGGACCGGCCTCGAGGTAGGCGTCAAATTGCCCCTGCCCGCCCACATGGTGAGGTTCACCAGACTCAAGGGTGACCTCCAGTACAGAGTCTGTCAGGCGTTGACGGCCGCTATTCAGATCAAGACCTTCAGGGTCAACGCCATCCAGCTGAACCTTCAGGTAGACCAGCTCTGTTGGTTCTGCCAACACCTTATTGGAAGGGACAGAGGCCATTTCTGTGATGTCGCCCTCGGGCTGAGACTGAATCCCTATACGAGCGTCTTCTTCTGTCGCCTTGACCATCCGAAGCCCCATGAAGCCCTCTTCCTTCAAGCGTTCCCCATTGGGGCCAATCCAAGCAAATACCTCAGAGCCGGCAAATATCGTCTTGACCTTCAGGGCATCCCACTTTCTGCCGTCCAGAACGATTGTTTCCCGACCTACAACACTCACCTCCACAGGCCTTTGGGCCATGAGGGATGGGTCAAAAAGACTGAGATGATAGCGTTCACCGACATTGAGCCCTTTTTTCATAAGATTGGGCCACAGACCAAGCGACAAGAAGGGTGTCTCCTTCAGTTCAATCGTCCATTCTCTTTCATCACCGCCGAGCCCGGTATTCACAACCAAGTGGCTTCCCTCCACGCGACCCCGAGCTTCAAAACGGACCATACCCGAGTCCAGGATGAATACGAAGGACCGCAGAGATGCATCCTGGTTGAGGTGTCCTATCATCTCAATAGAGATTTTATGGACGTCTCCAATCGCACGCAGATTCATCACCGCGCTTTCTGCAACGATATAACCTTTGGAATTCTGTATTATGTGGGAATGGGAAAAGCCGATCTTTTCGTCCTCACGATAGATGGCCATCCACGACTCGCTTTCGGCAATGGCTGAACCACCGTGCTGTGCTGACAAGGTTACAGGCGGTGGCCTGAAGTAGTACCTTTTGACCAACACCCCCATCATGACAAGCCAGGTCAAGATGGCCGCATATCCAAAGAGGTCGAAAAGCCTTTCCCTCCGTGATTTCATGGGTTTTGTATACCATGGAAACAGTTGCTTGGAAAGCACCCGAGAGCAACCCTCTTCGAGGTTGATTTTTTTCCGTTTTTGTACTAATAGGTGCTAAAGAACCGGCGTATGAAGGGAGCTTTCTATGGCGATCGAGGATATTATCCACTTCTATCAGAATCCGGACAAGTACCTGAAGACGAAGAAGAGCTCACCCCGTCATGACAATGTGAATGCCAACCTCAATTTTCTGACCATTGACGATATCATTTTCCGATATATGTGGAACAAGGGAACCTCCAGAGATACCCTAAAGAATCTCACCGCTTATGTGTATCACAAGAGGTATCGGGAGCCATACGGCAGCAAGGTCTTTGGTGGGAAAACGGTCCTTGTCAGGGCTGGAATTGATGTTCCCGTGAACCAAAATGGCCGGATCACAGGGACCGAAAGAATCCGACTCGCCATCCCCACCATAGAAGAACTCTCCAGATACGGCGCTCGGGTCGTTGTGATCGGTCACCAGGGCCGCGAAGGCAAACATGACTTCATAGGGCTTGATCAGCACGCGAAGGTCATCAGAAAGCTTCTGAACCGAGGGGAAAAACCGAAAACAACCGTCAAGTTTCTGGGCAACCTGACAGATAATAAGGTCATCGCGAACAAGATCCGTTCGCTCAAGAACAGAGAAATCCTTGTCCTGAACAACATTCGCTTTCTGGTGGATGAGGTCTATATACGAGCTAAGGCCGGAGTTCGGCCGCATGAAATGAACATTGGTTCTCGCTTCGTCTCAGCCATCGAACCCCTGATCGACTTTTACATCAATGATGCATTCAATACCTCCCACCGCAAGCATGCTTCCATGATAGGATTTACCAACGTCATTAATCTGGTTGGAAGACAAACCGAAAAAGAAATGGCGGAAAACAAGCAGGTCATTCACATCATCGAATACCCCTTCATCCCGATTTTTGGCGGTGTGAAGGTCGGTGATTATCTGGGCCTCATCAAGAATTCTGTACTCTCTGAAAAGGTGCCGTACATCTTGCTGGCTGGTGTTCCAGGCATCGTTGCCCTGCTGAGTCAGGAAATAAGGCCTGGGGAGCGGTACAACTTTGGAGCCACAACTGAAGACTTCTTAGAGAAAAACGTTACTAAAGGCCTGGACAAGTTTTTCCGGGAGCTCCTTAGGCTTCCTCTGGGACGGAAAAGACTCATACCGCCGGTTGACTTTCTAGTTCAGCACGACTCGCAAATCCTGAACATGACCCCTGCAGAAATCCACAACCACCCCCAGAAGGACCAATTCTGTCTCTGGAGCATTGGAGAAAAGACCACAAAACGCTTTGTCCGTCGCCTACTCAAGGCGAGAACGATCTACAAGAAGGGCCCTGTGGGAAAGGCTGAGGAGCCAGGGTTTGACGCGCCAGAACGCGCCATACTGAAAGCAATTCTTCAGGCTCAACAAAACGGTGCCTACACCATCACCTCCGGTGGTGACAGCATTGAGATCGCAAAGAAACTGGGATTCGATGAACGCTCACTGTTTTCACGTCTGAGCGATGCAGGCGGCGCCTTTGTCCATGTGTTGGAAGGAAATCGAATCGGTTGGCCCATGCTGCAATTGAACACCCATTGGAACATGTTCTACCAAAAAGGCCTGAGGTGTGGACTCCCCTTCAATTATAGCTTAAAACCACGGTACCGCTTAGAGTTGACCATTCCCCGGGATGGTCCCCCAACGTCCCTCCGTTATGACCAGTCGCGCTAAGATCACCTTAGCTCTCATAGCTGTTTCATGTACGGGATTACTGATTGCCGTTTTGCACTTGAGCTGGGAACCGCTGTGGCACAGAGTCATAGCATGGTACGGGCTTGTTTCAGACCGGGCACAGGTCGAAGCGTTCTTGAAGGTCTGGGGCCCCATTGGTGCGCCACTGGCCTTTATCGCGGTTCAAGTCTTTCAGGTCGTCCTTGCCCCTATCCCCGGCGAAGCAAGCGGCTTTGCCGGCGGCTATCTTTTTGGAGTCGTGCCGGGCCTCATCTATTCAACCATTGGCCTGACAATTGGTTCGGTGATCAACTTCATGCTGGGCCGTCTTCTGGGAAGACGGTACGTGGCCACATGGATGTCAACCGAATCGCTCGAGCGGTTTGATGCGCTAGTGAAACGGGAAGGGGCCATCCTGTTTTTCATATTCTTTCTCTTTCCCGGGTTTCCAAAAGACTACTTGTGTATATTCCTTGGGCTAACCGGCATTTCACTACAGGTCTTCACACTTATGGCGGGCGTCGGCCGGATTCCCGGAACCCTGATGTTGAGTTTACAAGGGGCCCATGTCTTTCACCAAGAGTATGCCATATTCGTTGTGTTAATCCTCATCACCCTCGGTCTTGCTATTCCTGCTTACTACTGGCGTGACCGCATCTATGCGTGGATCGACCGCTCCGACCACATTGGTAGTGGAAGAAAATGACGAGTTGTCCGACTTTTTTCTCGCGAACGTTGCCATAAAATATTGACTTCACAACAGGATTCCACTATGAAGAGCACATCCAATTGACTGTCTATAGTCTGCAGGGAGAGAACTCATGAGTCACTGGGGCTTTCGTGAATCATTAAGCCGTCTGGACAGACTGCGGCGTTCTATCTACGAGGCCCTCAGGGACGAACTGGAGGAGTATCTTCTGCAGTATGGACTATTGGAGTCATATCAGAATTTTACAAACCAGAACGTTCCATATCCCTTTGTAGAAAAGCGGGAATTGAAACCGAGGGCCCGCATCCCTGACGTTGAGTATGATTTGCAGAACCGGTTCCTTGTCGTCTTTGTCGAGGAAGGTGTACCAGGCGGACACAAGAAGTACATTCGTTTCTTTGATGAGAACAAGGTGACCAAAGAGAATCTGATGCGGTCTCAAACCGTTCAGCTCTCAAAGAAATACTTCAGGAACATAAAGCTTTTTGAATCGACCCACTTCTCTGACTTCCTCAGAGCCATGCTCCCGGTTGACTACGCTCTGCTGATTCAGCGAGATTCAACTGCCAAGGCAAGAAATCGGTACAGCCTTTCCCACTTTCATGTTCGCATCGACTGGCCCATCGCTGACGCCGCTGAAAACCTTGCCCGTGAACTCCGCTACATCTCCAAGGATCTGTATGAAAAGGGAGAAGAAACTGCGGAAGAGATCCAGAAGAAATTCTTTGAATACTACGGATTTCCCCTGACATCGGGCGGACGCCGGACCGCGGCTATGGTAGCAGCCCAGTTTCTGAAACGTATCCCTTGCATCTCCACGGTATACGTTGCAAGCAGTGAGGCGAGAAGCCTTTACCGGATATCGGAAAGGGGGATTGCAAGATACATCCTCATGAAACTCACCAAGGCCGATATCGAGCATATTGCTGAAAGCGCGCAGGTACAACCAAGTACCATCAAGAAGCACTATCTGATCGCTAAGGAACGTGGAGGGGGAATAGTCATTTTCCAAACCACGTATCACCACACCCCTCACGCCAAGCCAACTGAAGATGGCAAGTTGCGAGAACTGAACAGCGAATACTTCTGGATGACGGTCACCAGGCAGAACATCCTGCCCAAGCCTGGTTCATGGGACAGGCCTCCCCTTCCTTACAACATCATCTACACGTAGAAACCTGGTTAGACCCCCGATCTCAGGGCTCAGTTCCTGCGAAGCAAATCTCCCGATATCAAACCGCCGGGCATCCCAATTGAGTTTAAGATTTTTCCCCTCTCGGCCTGAACTACTCACCACCACCTAACCAAACGCCTGGGGTTGGCCGGAACAGTTGTAGGGGCGGGCCACTTCAGGAAGGCAATCCTAGCACAGAGGGATCAACTAATGGCATTGAGTGGAAAGCATAGAGGGAGAGGTCATAGAAGCCATTTCAAAGCCTCAGATCGCGACCGAGGGCAAGTCGAAGATCCCGAGCTTGTCGTCGGGGGCAAGGGCCGATCCGCCTTCGTCAAGACTTCGGCGCGACAGGTCCACCGTCGCTTAGAAAGCTATGGCGGGACAAGTGAAAAAGCGCACCATACACGACATTTTTGTATAAACCGCCAGACCGCCAGCGGCGGGACCATCGGGCGTTAGATGGGGTTTTGAAATGGCTTCTACAGGACTTGCCTGAAATACTCTGTAGTACGTTCCAGCCCCTCTCGTAGCGGCGTGACGGGTTCCCACTTGAGTTTCTCTTTGGCAAGGGTAATGTCCGGGCATCGCTGAACGGGGTCGTCCTGTGGCAGCGACCTGTGGACGATTTCCGACTTTGACTGGGTTATCTCGAGAACAAGCTGGGCAAGTTCCGCGATGGAAAACTCTGTCGGATTTCCAAGGTTCACAGGGCCGGTGAAGTCATCAGAGTTCATCAGCCCGATCAACCCTTCGACCATGTCTGACACATAGCAGAAAGACCGGGTCTGGCTGCCATCTCCATAGATCGTCAAAGGCACATTTTCCAAAGCCTGGACAATGAAATTGCTCACCACCCTGCCATCTGAAACAGCCATCCTGGGGCCATACGTGTTGAAAATGCGCGCTATCTTCACGTCGACCTGGTTCTGTCGATGATAGTCCATCATGAGTGTCTCAGCCACACGCTTCCCCTCGTCGTAACAACTGCGCGGCCCAATCGGATTCACGTGGCCCCAGTACGTCTCCTCCTGGGGGTGTTGTTGTGGATTGCCATACACCTCTGATGTGGAAGCCTGAAGAATGCGCGCCTTTACCCGCTTGGCCAGGCCCAGCATGTTGACTGTCCCCATGACATTAGTCTTCACCGTCTTCACAGGGTTATACTGATAGTGAACCGGGGACGCAGGACTGGCCAGGTTGTAGATCTGGTCAACCTCCAAGAAGATCGGTTCAACCAGATCGTGACGAATGACTTCAAGGTTCTTCTTCTCTGCCAGGTGCTGGATGTTCTTCTTTGACCCAGTAAAGAAATTGTCCAGGCAGATCACGTCTGCGCCCGTTTCGACCAACCGGTCACACAGATGACTCCCCAAAAAACCCGCGCCCCCTGTTACCAGAATCCTTCTTTCCTTCATGCTATTTCCTCATCTCACGTATGAGCCCCGTGTCCAACCTAGCCTGCAGCAACAACCGCAGTATGTAATTCACCCGAACGCCGCTTGTGCAGTGAAGCCTAAAACAGAAGACGTTTGTCCAACTCAAAATCCCATCGTAATTGTTAAAATTACCAAGCAAACCCCGGTATGTCAAACCGATACTGTCGTCTATCCAAAGGAAGGGGCTTTGACCAAATGTGTTCAACCTACCTGGAGAAGGACCTCAGCGGCAATTGTGCTATGATTTCTTGAGCTCCTTCAGAATCTCCCTCAAAAGGGCGTTGATTTCATCGACATCAAAAACCGATGTTCTGATAGCAGACAATGTGCTATCGATGTTGCTCAGCAATTCCAGGATTTTTTCCGAATCCTTCATGAAAGATCCCCCGCTTGTCTGTGTTTTCCTTTTGGGCTACAAGCAACTTGTCTTCAAAGCCTGAATCGGCATGCCAAACGGTTGGGGCTAAGGGCTTGCGCAAGAATAACTTCGCAAAATTGGCGCTCAGATTTGGGTCAGATTTGGCCGATCCGATTGAGTAAAACCACAGGGCACGAAGTGAAGCTGCAGCGCTATAGCCAGCTATTTCGCGGATTTTGCGAATGAGGTATCGGTCAAAGATGGCCTGAAGCTGAGATGCCAAAATGTTAAGTTATTTTTGAGCGAGCCCTTAGTCAAGGCGGTATTTGTGGGTCAACTTGTGGAAAGGAAAAAGATGGAGCCCCACGGGTAAACCCGTGGTCCCACTAAAGTACCCGTCTTCGCCTTCGGCTACGACGCGGTTATCCGCCTCAGCTTCGGGGCGACATCGCGCCGTAGCATA
>JAFDFO010000185.1 GCA_019309815.1 Deltaproteobacteria bacterium | reverse complement strand
GTTCCCGTTACTGACAAAAAGGTCCTCACCATTGACAAAGAGGTCCCCGTTACTGACAAAAAGGTCCCCGTCATCGAGGTGGAAAACGCAAACTATGAATTCGACCAAGTGACGCAAGGGGAAGTGGTGAAACATGACTTTCGGGTCTTTAACCGCGGCGAAGCACCTCTGGAAATAAAGAGCGTCAAGCCTGGTTGAGGTTGCAGTGTGGCCCGGTTTGACCGGACCATCCCGCCAGGAGGCGAGGGAAAAATCACTCTGGAAATGCGGACCAAGGGGTACCAGGGCGAGATGCACAAATCGGCTCGAGTGGTTAGCAACGACCCCAAGAGCCCCCGGATCACTATCGGCATGAAAGGGAAAATCTGGGTGCCCATCGACGTAAAACCGCGCTATGTCCGTCTTCGGGGCACTGTAGACGAGGAGATCGAAACGGTCGTTAACCTGATAGCGGATAAGAAAGACCCCCTGATCATGAACCTTGCTTCGGTCTCCATTCCCGAGAGGGTGGATGTGAAGCTCGAGGAAACCGAAAAAGGACGCGCCTACCAACTCACGGTAAAGAATAAGGTCAAAGGAGAGGTAAGGTACGCGGGGACCCTGAAACTGACGACCAACTATCCCGAGAAACCGGAAGTGGTCATTCGAATTGCAGGAGACATCAGGGGACTTGTGGAGGTTAGACCCAAGACCCTAAATTTTGGCCGTGTATCGCAGAAGCGGTTCGAACAGATCAAGAATCAGCCAAGGGGAATGACGCGCTCCGTCTCCGTGATCCTGAACAAAGGGACCGACTTGAAGATTGAAAAGACAGAACTGGAAAAATCTCTGTTCAAGGTTTCCGTCAAGCCGGTCCAATCAGGGCGGGTGGCTCAGATCTTGGTTGAACCCGTTTTTGATAAGCTCAAGAAAGGTGCGAATCAGGACCGCCTAAAGATTTACACCAACCAGAAAGGGGGTAAGGTCCTGGAGGTCCCCATGCGATTAGACGTCTTGTAACAAAGCCGTCCTTGCCGGCACGGCAGCCCGTAGGCGCAGGAGGGCCCTTGTCCCACTTCGACGGAACTCCCACTATTCCACTTGTTATTCGACTTCTGTCTTCTGAAGCTCAGGATTCAGTTCAATGAGGCGGGTGGCAATCTGCTCGCATCGGTAGGCCTGACATTCTCGTTCGATTTCCTTCAAGGCTTCAAGGAAAGAAGGTTCCACATATCCCTCAGCAATAGCGATCTTGTGGAGGACTTCCATGATCTGCTTGAACCTAACATCCTGGGGACACGCAACTGTGCAGGTGTTACAGAGGGCACAGTACCATATGGCCGTGTTCTGTAGGAGTTCATCTTTATACCCGAGATTGATCATACGAATGAATCTCCTTGGATCAAAGCCTGGAAGGGCTTGATGGACCGGGCATGCCGATGAGCAGGTCCCGCAGGTGTCACAGTTGGTTGGGAGTTGCCCCTCCAAATACTGGGCGACTCTGTGCTTGAATTCTCTGTCTATTGCTTCTTCCGCAACCACAATTTCCTCCTCAGATCAATAACTTAGGCAGTGCCCATCCATAAATCAGTCTCTTGGTGATGGGTGCTGACGTAAGTTTCCAATCCAGAAATGAGGAAGTTTCTGCAAGGTCAAGGAAATCAAGCCCGCCCGCCTCGCCTGAGCGCTCGCGATGGCGGGCAGGGGATTGCGCGGAGGCGTACATTTGGTACGTCGCACAAGCGATCCCGCAGACTTGTCCGCCTCTGGAGGACTTGTCAGCCTCCGGCTGATTGATGCCGAGATTGCGGAAAATGGCCATTTATGGGTGGAAACTAGGTAGTAATACACTGCGCGCCGGCTCCTTCAGGCAGAGACTTGGACCTCTTCCACACAAAACGAAAGAAACAGTGCCAAAACCCTATGTTTGAGGTAACATTCGAGTATTTCTCGAATCTGTAGCTCTATATAGGAATTGCAACAGGCTGTCAACCAAAGTGGGCTCAGACGCGTGATATGAGGCGAGTGGAAAGACTGGCCGGCCGGGGGCATTGAATGTGGAAATACCTCTCACACGCGTCAGACTCTTTTGTTCCAGTTTTCTGTTGTTTTTAGAAAAGACTTATTGTATAATTTTTTTTTTACAAAATACGGTACACTGATATCCGGGGCTTCGACCCTTCCAGGAAGACTCGGCTATGAAAAGAAAGGGGCGATAAATTTGAGAGAGTTTAGTAGTTTGGAGGTCAGGGTCGTTAACAATGACCTTGAGAGGGCCATGAAGGTTCTCAAGAAGAAAATCCAAAACGACGGCTTGTTCCGGCGCCTCAAACTCAAGAAGAGTTACGAGAAGCCGAGCGAATGTCGTCGTCGGAAACGTCGCGAAAGCGAAAGAAGGCATAGGATAGCCCGACTGAAAAAAGCCAGGTACCCTAGATAGTAGCCTTCGCTTCTTATCCCTTAAGCCCGGTCATGTGACCGGGCTTTTTTTATCCCCTCCAGCTTATTCCCGGACTGTTGATGTTGCCATAACCCCCCTTTTTTATACGATTCTATGGGGTTTTGTGTTATATGAAGTGCCCATGTTCTGCAGGGTTTATTCTTGGGGCATCTTTCTGGTTGTGTTGCTCTGGGCATCATCGACATTTGCAGATTACCCGTTAGAGCTTGGGGGATCTGACCTTCCATACCACATTAAGGCAGACTCTTTGAGTTACGATGATGCAACCAAGACTTACATGGCAAGGGGCCGTGTAATGATCACGCGAGGTGACCAGTCACTGCAGGCAGACGCCGTCGACCTTAACGAAGAAACCATGGACGCTCAGGCCTGGGGAAATGTACACTTCACGTCCGGTGAGGACAGGCTCACTGGGACACGGCTTGAACTGAATCTCGATGAAGGCACGGGTACCCTTTATGACGGAACGCTCTTTATCAAGCAAGGCCATTTTCACATTGCGGGAGGGAAGATAGAGAAGACGGGCGAGGATTCGTATTACATTGACGATGGTCGATTTACGACCTGCGACGGGGATTCTCCGGCATGGAAGATTACCGGCAAACGTTTGAAGATTACAGTAGATGGTTACGGCACTGTCAAGCATGCCGGATTTTGGGCAAAGAAGATTCCCGTCTTGTATTTCCCGTATTTCATCTTTCCGGCAAAAACAAGACGCCAGACCGGACTCCTCGTGCCCCAGTTCTTTCTTTCTGATCGCGACGGCTTCACATACAATCAACCTTTTTTCTGGGCGATTAATGAGAGCTCCGACGCTACCTTGTATGGATCTTATATGGACCGCCGGGGTTTCAAGTCGGGGATCGAATATCGGTATATATTGGAACCCAGAAGCAAAGGGACTGCGATGTTTGACTACCTCTACGACCGACAGGTTGATGACGGTACAACGCCCGAAGACACCTCGGGGTATTACTACCAGGGATTCACTGGGGATGATGAGAACCGTTTAAACAGAGAGCGGTGGTGGTTCAGGACGAAGGCGAACCAGGAACTTCCCGCCGGCTTCAAAGCAAAACTCGACATGGATCTTGTGAGTGATCAGGATTATCTCCGCGAGTTTCAAAGGGGGTATTCCAGCTATGATAGCAGTAACGCCTATTTCTACGATGAATTCGGGAGGGATCTGGCGGACTACACGGATACAGTGCGGCCGAATCAGCTGAGTCTAAACAGGAACTGGAATCAATACAGCTTCATTACCGATTTCCGCTGGAATGAAGACGTCATTGCACGGAAAAGTGGGGAGCCAAACCCGCGTCTTCAGCAACTACCGCATGTCCAGTTTAATGGCTCAAAGCAGCAACTCTTGAGTTCCCCACTATACTCTGACCTGGAGTCCTCCTATGACTACTTTTGGCAAGAGGAGGGCACTCAAGGGCATCGGGCTGATCTTCACCCAAGATTGTACTACCCCATGACGCTTCTGAGACATCTTGATTTCGAGCCCTCTGTGGGTTTGCGCGGGACTCTTTGGGAGATAGACGAATATGAGGATAACGGATCTGAAGAAGAGGATCGTTTCTTTTCCCGTGGGGCCTTTGATTTCATAGCAGACCTTTCAACAGAGTTTTGGAGGACCTTCGATCTGAAAGGCGATCGCCCCGAAAAGATCAGGCACTCGATTCTGCCGAGGGTGACCTACGACTACGTCACCACTCCGGAACAAAAAGACCTTCCCAGTTTTGACGATATTGACCGCTTAGTAGAAAAGAATGCTGTGACCTACTCGATCACCAACTATCTAATGGCCAGATCCAAAAAACAGCACGGGCCCGACACGGAAACAGATTCAACATCCCCGCAAAAACCAGAGACATCGCCGTATGCCTACCGGGATTTCTGCCGTCTGAAATTCTGGCAAAGCTACGATATCGAAGAGGCCCAACGGGATGACGAAGTCGGCAGCAGGAGGCCCTTTTCTCCTATCACGGCGGAGTTGCAATTCAGCCCTTATGACTGCCTGTCTCTGAAAGGAGACACGGGCTGGTCGCCCTATGATGGCAACTTCACAGGCTACAACGC
>JAFDFO010000184.1 GCA_019309815.1 Deltaproteobacteria bacterium | reverse complement strand
GCATCCGAGCACTCCACCATTTCGGGATCAAGGGGGATTCGACCCAAATACGGAACACTCATGGCTATGGCTGTTTTAAACCCGCCTCCAGAGCCAAACAGATCTATGGGTTGACTGCAGTGGGGGCACGCAAAACCGCTCATGTTTTCCACCAATCCAAAGATAGGCATATTGACAGTTCTGCAGAAGTTGATCGATTTTCTAATGTCAGCCAGGGCAATCTCCTGCGGTGTGGTCACGATAATGGCCTGGGCACCAGGGATGGTTTGGGCGACGGATAGTGGTTCGTCTCCCGTACCAGGTGGTGAATCGATAATCAGATAGTCGAGTTGTCCCCAGTGGACGTCTGAGATAAATTGGCGAATAACATGCATTTTCAAAGGTCCTCGCCAGATTATGGCGTCGTCTGCATCCTGGGACAGAGATTCAATGGAGACGACACCCAGGTTCTCTGAATAGCGTTTTGGGAGCAGATGTCGATCATCGTCGACGTCAAGTAACCCGGTTAGGCCAAGCATTCTCGGGATATCAGGGCCGTGCAGGTCTACATCCATGAGACCCACCTTGGCTCCTTTTTTTGCCAGGGCCACAGCCAGGTTTACGGCAACACTGGTTTTGCCCACGCCACCTTTGCCGCTCATGACTAGAAATTTGTTTTTGATGAGACCCAGAGATTCCTGAATCGCCTTGTCTTGCGGGTCAACCTCCGCACCGTGCTGGCACGTACCTGATCCGCAGTGTTTTGTGTCACTCATATGGAACCCTCCTTCATTGGTATTGTGTCAAAAGATCTATGATTCATGTCGCATAACAATAAGCACGAACAGATTGGGTTGCAAGTGCTGGAACCTTCTTTTTGGGAACGGTCGTTTCCTGTGGCGGGCCCCTTTTACTCCCAGTGACCCTCAACATTTGGCCCGTCCGTGGTTTCCAGTTGACCGCTCTTGTATTGCGTAACGGCATCTATGACGCGCCCTTGGGCGCCTGTTACCACCTCGATGCCGGCAGCATTCAGCACTTGAAATGCCTTTGGGCCGCAGTTACCAGAGATCAACACATCTGCTTTCTGATCCACGATTGTCTTTGCGGCCTGGATCCCTGCCCCTTGAGGCAGATTGAGGTTCTGCTTGTTTTCCGCAACCTCATACTCGAGTGACTCTGAGTCCACGATAACGAAATACTTTGCTCTCCCGAAACGGGGATCCATGTCTGAAATTAATTCATTCCCAGTAGATGTGACAGCTATTCTCATTGTTAGTCATGCCTCCTTATGAATGGAAACTAGCTTGTGCCCATCCATCAATCAGTTTCTTGGTGATGGGTACTGGCTTGTTTTAGAACCTCCATGAGCTCATCTGCTCTGTTGTACCCCGCGACCTTGACCTCGACCTCCTTGACGCCCTCTGTCTCTTGAACGGCCCTCTGAATATCATAAGCGAGCTTAAAGGCCATGGGGCAGACCGGAGAAGACGGGTGAAATGTCAAGCAAACCCTACCGTCCCGGTCCACGACAAGATCTCTGACCAATTTCATACGCATGATGTCAAGATTGGTGCCGGGGTCGGCGACCCCCTTTAACGCATCTTCTATGTCTTGTTTAAGTGTCATCGGGGCTTCTTAAGTTGATAATGGGCCACTGAGCCGTCGCTCACTATGGCAATTGATCCGTTTTTCACCAAGGGCTCGATGTGTTTTAAAATTTCATTTCTATGTACATTGAGCGCGGAAGAAATGTCGTCCAATGTGCACGGGCGCCTTGCAAGGATGTTCAAGAAATCTTCCTCAATATCAGCGCCTCTCTCATGTCTCTCAGTGCCCTTGAACGGGGCAATGACTTCGGCCTGTTCTCCTATGATGTTGCAGAACGTGGTCATTTCTTGCAGTGGCACCCTACGTGCATATGTCTCAGCCGGGGGGCGAACGGCTGTATTAACGTGTACCTTTTGAGGGTTCACCTTTTCAATCCAGTGCTTGAAATGTGTCGCGTCAGTTGGGGTCGCATTGATGCCGTCTAAGATAAATACCTCGAGCCATATTTGTCCGGGGTATTCCTGGCGAAACTTGGACAGGCCCTCGAGTACTGCCTCAAGCCTGATCTCAGGATGGGGGCGATTGATGGTTTGAAATCCTTCTTCATCATGCGCATCAAGGGAGGGAAGTACCGCATCGGCCTCTATCAGCGATTCCCGCACCTGCCTGCTTCCTAAAAGGGAGCCATTTGTTAAGACAGCTACCGGAATCTGAGTAAGTTCTTTGATTTCGTGAATTAATGGTCCGATTTCAGTGTTCAATGTGGGCTCCCCTGAGCCTGCCAGTGTGATGTAGTCTGCGTCAACACCTTCTTCGAGCTTCTCACGTACCTGAACAAGGATCTCTTTGGCGGGTATGTATGGCTTTCGCTCGATGGTTCTCTGTTTGGTTCGTCCCAGTTGACAATAGATGCAGTCGTATGAACACACCTTAAGTGGTACCAAGTCAACCCCGAGAGAGCGACCCAGTCTCCGTGAGGGCACGGGCCCGTATACCAAACGCTGTTTCACGAGCTATCCTTCATGTAGTGCTCGACCCTACTCCATATCCCTTCTATGGCTTTGGAGACGTCCCCGTCTGCGAACTCCACAATGCTTTTACCAGCCACCATGGCATGAGTCACTGCCGTATCATAGGGGATACGGCCGACCAACTCAATTTGGTTTTGGGCACAGTAATCTGCAATCTGATTCGACATGTCCTCGTTCAAATCGAATTTATTGACACAGACAAGTGTTGGTATCTTAAAGTGGTCAGCCAATCCTCCAACCCGCTTGAGGTCGTGCAAGCCTGATAAAGTGGGTTCGGTCACGATGAGAACCGCACTGGTTCCGGTTATGGAGGCGATGACGGGACACCCGATTCCTGGGGGGCCGTCCACAACGATCGTCTCAAATCCTCGCTCTTCAGCCAACACCTTCGCCTGGTTTCTCACCAAACTGACCAACAATCCAGAGTTTTCTTCGGCAATGCCCAACTTGGCATGGACCATGGGGCCGCACCGGGTTTCCGAGATGTACCATTTGCCACATATATTCTGGGGAAAATCAATGGCATCGACTGGGCAGAAGTGGACACACACGCCACACCCCTCACAGTCTATTTTGTTGACCACAAAGTCTGACCCGATTGCATTGAACTGGCAGTAATCCAGGCATTCCCCACATTCGATGCACTTTTCTAGGTCTATCTGGGCGGTTCTTCCCCCCCTAAAATCCTCTTCATGCTTTATTTCAGGGGCGAGTATCAAATGGAGATCGGCCGCATCTACATCCGCATCAGCTAGAACCTTGTTTTCGGCAAGAGCCGCAAAAGAGGCTACAACACTGGTCTTCCCGGTGCCCCCCTTCCCACTTATGATCGTCAATTCTTTCATGCACAAAACCTTCAGTGATTTCCCGTTAGGACAATTCTTTTATCTTTTCATACATGTTCCGGAAACGATTCCTCATCTCGGGTACGACGTCTACCATCATGATGCCGCGGGAATATGCCTCGGCGATTTTTCGGTCATCCGGAATCTCCATGAGGATCGGTATCCCTTCTTCTGCGGCATATGCGGTGACCCGATCGTCTCCTACATCACAGCGGTTCACGATGATCCCAAGGGGAATTCCCAGGATACGCACAGCCCCAACCGCAAGCTTCAAGTCGTGCAGCCCGAAGGGCGTGGGCTCGGTAACCAGAATCACGAAATCTGCACCTTTCAACGCTACAATGACCGGGCAGGACGTCCCGGGTGGAGCGTCAAGGATGGCAATCTTCCCCGGATCGATATGCTCCTTAACCCGCTCAATTAGGGGCGGAGACATTGCCTCGCCAATCCGCAACAGGCCATGAAAAAACTCCACCGAACCGGATGAGCCTATCTCCAATTCGCCAAGGGCCCGGCCCTTCTCACTTATTGCTTCTTTGGGGCAGACCATCATACACCCCTTGCAGCTGTGGCAGAGTTCCGGGAAGGTCAGCACCTTTTTCCCGATGACAGTGATGGCACTGAACTGACAGATCTCTCCGCACTCTCCGCAAAAATCGCACTTATCCAAATCGACTTCAGGGACTGGCGTAGTCACCACCTCGGTGTGGTCAATCTTAGGCTTCATGAAGATGTGGGCATTGGGTTCTTCCACATCGCAGTCCAGCAGCTGTACGTTCCCGTTCAGAGACACAGCCAGATTGGTCGCAATCGTGGTTTTGCCCGTACCCCCTTTTCCGCTGGCAATACAAATGATCATCTGTGTTCCTCGGAATTTCTACAGCCCATGGAAATCATAGGCGTTTGCTGTAAACCAGCCCTCCAACTCTCCAGGCTTTTGTTCTATTCCCGTGTGCGGTACACGTTCACCGCACTTCGGGCAAATGCAGTCCCCGCCGGGACCTCTACCAGGTCTGCCGCCCTGTCCCTTGCCTCTTCCCGTATCAGAGCCTTGGCCTGTGGGACCTTTTTTATCTCCTTGTGGCATTTTTATCTCCTTCGTTTACCTTAGAAACTGGAAACTTACTTATGGGTTTTCATTTTCGAGCTCTTTGATCTGCCGTTCGATTGCCTGCATTTCTTCGCGCAACGTCCGGGCGTCTTCCCTAAGACTGGCAAGCTCATCTTCCCCTGTTGTTTTTCCCAAAGACGTCATAGGGGTTTGCGCAGACAGGGTACCTCCCAAGCCGCGGCCCATACCCATGCCACGACCGCCCCCCATGCCACGACCGCATCCCATGCCACGACCGCCTCCCATACCCATGCCGCTTCCCATACCCATGCCGCTTCCCATACCCATACCTCGACCCATACCGGGTCCTGCATTCGGTGTTTGCTGGGCACGCGGTGTCCGGGACTGGTTGGCTTCAGCCGGCAGACCGGCGCCGTTCTTGACGTTGGGTTGACTGTCTGGCTGTAGTTCTCCGTTCTTGTATTGTTGGGCCTTCTCACGGACAGTTCCGGATATACCGGTGATAACATCC
>JAFDFO010000406.1 GCA_019309815.1 Deltaproteobacteria bacterium | reverse complement strand
ACCTCACAGGCAGCCAGGGCGGTTTGGGAAGCCTTGAAATGACAGCCGGGTTCAGGCTTTCGACCAACAGGGCAAGAGGAGACAGTCTCTTACCAGCCAACAGCCGTTGTTGCGCTTTCGATAAAACACCCGCCACCGTCTCCCTCATCCAAGGGAACTAAAGGACGTTCAACGCCGTTCTCAACAACCTCCTCTTCACCGGGGATGAGCAGGAGCGATATAAGCTCTATGAGCTCCCAACCCCCATCCGGATGCAGGTTCATCGGATTGGAAGTGCCAAGATAGAGTGCATTGTCGTCTGATACCATGGTTCTGATTCCATAAGTCGTGGGATTTCCCATCCCATCAAGGCTGACCGGCGCTGCCTCGGACGCCATACGATAGAGGTCCGCGCCAAACTCATATTCCAGTCCTTCAGGAATTTCAGACGGATCAATCCCACCAAGGATAAGGAAACTGCAATCCATGGTACCCACATAGAGGGCGTCATTGAGCACGCTCATGGTCCAACAGTAATTGTTGAATACATTGTCAAAACCTGCTGATCCATATGTTGGAACCTGTCCCATCTTGTTGAGAACGGTCTGCCAGCTTCTGGGTGCACCCGGATTGAACGGGTTGCAGCGCGGAGCGAAAATGGGAAACAGGAACCACGCTGGAGAACCCGAGAAGGAGCCAAGGGGAACACCTGTTTGGCCGCCATAGAGAAGTTCAATCTCCTGTTCCGGGGTATTAAAACTACGACCCCTGAAGACGGAGATAGCTCGCCAGGTTCCCAGAAATCTTGCCTCCGCCGCGTCCTCGTCCGGTGCCGGGCCATAGAAAATGTCATGAGCAAGTAGTGACATTCCCGGAACGTGCATGGTTCCCCAATACAGCCATCCGTCAAAAGATGCCAGGGCGCCCCCGCCATACGTGCGTGCGGTGACCGGGTCTGGTTCGTATTCGTCCACATCCCACACTTTTTCCCAGCCTCCGCTCGGGGCCGCCGCACCAAGGCTCGTCACAGCACTAAGCTGTGCCAAAGGGGGAGACATCCACAGGCCTGCCGTGGCTAAGCCGCCCGGCCACGTATTCACAAAAATCCTACCGTCGTGTTCGGTGAGTTCAGCCGCGTCATCGTCCAATCCAACCCCTACTTCTTCGAATTCGAAGAGCCCCGGTCCTGTCCACCTCCACACGGCTCCACCGAGTGCACCACCTCCAAGACCAACGTAGAGTTTATTGTCACTACCAACTAGCCATTTCCTGACGTTCGAATATCCTGCGATCTGTGTTGCCCCCAGAAAGGATCCTGTGTCTGCATTAAAGGCAAAAATGTTGACTGAGCCCCCAAAACCGGGACCGGCCAGATAGGCAACACCATTATGAGAGCCTGCAGATCGAATACCCAGCGTTGATTGAACAAGTGGCTGGATCGGAAGAGGAACCAAATCATTCAACCGAGTGAGCCCGGTTTGATGATTATACATGTACATCCCGGGTGGCCGCACATCTCCCCAGGGAGGATTTGCAGACGCTTCACAGACATATTCATCGGTTAACACAGGATCGTTCTCTCCCAGGTAGCCTTGAATGACAAGACAATGGACATTCGGACCCGTACCGAAGAAGATGTTATCTCAGTATTTCGTCATACCCCAGATATAGGCTTCATTCGTCTTTAGCTGTCCTGGGGCGTTACACGAACCAATCAGAGGGAATTCATTGTTGTCGTCACCCACCCCATAGAAACACTCATCCGGGGAAGCCTTTGCCAGGACCTGCCATACATCATCACCGTTTGCCGGAGGTATGGCAGCCGTCAAGAAAAACAGCGACCAAATTACTGCCAACCAGGAAGTCAAACGTGTCATGCTATCCTCCCATTTCTCGTTGTTTCGCATGAAAAATCCACCGTCTCGATTGTTCGACATTAGAAAGAAACCCCTTTGCTGTCAACGGAAAAGCCAGCCCAGGGCCTGGTGATTCTGGGTCATGACATTGCCGTCTGAAAACACTCCCCGATCTCAGGTGGGTGAACCGATTCAGAGCACCATCTGGTTGTGACCTTTCCAAAACCATGTCAGGGCGCATC
>JAFDFO010000183.1 GCA_019309815.1 Deltaproteobacteria bacterium | reverse complement strand
AAAATGGTTGAGAAACAGACACTTGAATCCTTGACCCCTTGATTCCTCGAACCCTCTTCTCCAACTAAATTGGAGAAGAACCAGAAAATATTACAGGTCGAGTCGCTGCAGGGACCTTCAAAAACACTCACGTGTAAATCGTCGGTCCTCATTAACGGTTCATTCCTCTGTTGCTGTATCGTCCGTCTAAATTCCTTTTAGATACTGCAGGGACGGCGCAGTATTATCCCCATCAACGGTCTGTCCAGTAATACTCCTATTTTCACTATGGCTCGCGAGCCTGTTGAAGGAGGCTGGACAATGACAGACACGGAAGCCAAAATTGAACGAAGGAAGCACAAGCGATTTCGTGTTCAAGAAGGTGCGTTTGTCATACTCAAGCCTTCCGACACCGGAGCGGGTCGACTGGTGAACATTAGCTTAAGCGGACTCATGTTTGAGTATGTGAGTACGAGAGAGCCATCCGTTGAAGCAACTGAGCTGGAGCTTTTTGTTACAGACAGTGTTTTTCGTTTGTACGGAGTGCCATGTAAAAAGGTTTGGGACTTGCCTGTCTATAAACATCCGACTATGTCGCTGCAGAAGAGACAGTCGGGTGTAGAATTCGGCGAACTGTTGCCTCACCAGAGATGTCAGCTGGAGGCTTTTATTCAAAACCATACTTCAGATTTCAATGACCAGGTGGTTTGAAAAACCAATTTAGCACGAAAGTGTCAAGGCTCTGACGCTCCAATATCCTTCCTTCATCCCTCTTTAGCCTCCGGTGGCGAGCTGCTAGCGGGGGCTTTTTGTTGCAGTTGGTTTTTTTTGGATAGAACTACCTGATTCTGCATGGTTTTTGCATATGAATAAGATCTCAGGATCCCATACGTGTGGATTTTTCTCCTGTTAGAGAGCGCTATGACGTGTCAAGGGGGATACAGGATGGACCCAGACTATGTGAAAGAACTAAAGGAAATAGCAGGAAACTTTGCGTGTCCTGCTGATCTCATATGTTACACGCAGGCACTTAAGAATTTTCGAAAGGTTGGAAGTGTTGGACTGGAAACGTTTCTTGAGGCCTTGGAAGTTCATGCGTATGAGTGTCCTTTCCAAATGCCCGTTGTTGGCGGCAAACATCTTGGTTGTCCGGTTCGGGCCTATGTTTCTGAGAAATTGAAGAACAAGAAGCGTGTCTTTGATTTCCTCGGTGATTGTGTCAGAGTCGTAGAAGAGTAGGCCCCGCACAATTCCCCCCTGAGTCTTCAGATCCGGGTCGTTCGTTCTAAGTCAGTATTCCACAGGAAATATCATGTACACGGTTAACCATGACGGAGGTATCCATCCCTCTTGATGGGTACGGCGTCAGAATGAATGGTCCAGTTGACGGGCCCGACTGCGCTGCCTGATTTTGATTAAATCTCAAGGGCTTGCCGTTATCGCCTTCTATCACTACTGATCCTGTCTCAGTATTTGATCCGCAAAAAAATGGTGTTGACGTCCTGTGGATTTGTGGCATTCTTTGGAGAAAAACTTTATGAATGGGAGAGGCACATTGTCCAACGTCATAGAACTTGCCAAGAGACGAAGGCACAAGACGTTCCAGATCGAAAGTAGTGCTTTTGTGGTGTATCATTCTAACAAGCTGGGTCGCATTGTAGACATCAGTATGGATGGGCTCTCGTTTAGCCATGTTGAACGAGATGGGACCCCCAGAAAACTGCGTGATTTGGACGTCTTTCTCATCGACAGGGATTTCTATCTGAAGAACGTGCCGGTTGAAGCTAATTCAGTAGTCAAGACATACCAACCTTCTTTCAGTTCGATATACTTAGGGCGATACAGTGTCCAATTTGGAGAACTGACGAAAAAACAAAGATCCAGGATTGAGTACTTGATACGAAATCACACCACAGAGGTATAACCTTAAGATATATTTGTTATTCTACGGTCAATGAGCAGAGGTGGGGTCAGCGATGACTCTACCCTGGCCTACAAGCCTCGAACCAACGCACCTTCGAACCCTACGTAACGGAAGATTGGTGGCGGTTGCGCTTCGGGGCTTTTTTGTTTCAAAACCCATATAGATGGCCTGTCGCAATGTGGAGGAGCATGAACTGCAATAGCGGGCGCATTCCCGGTCCCGCCGTGGCGGGACTGCGGGGAGCTTCAATAGTATCACTCCCGGTCGGTTTAGTGTTGAGGCCTTTCCTGAATAGGGCGATCTATACACAACTAGGCATGAATTATGCATATATTTGGTAGTGAGTCACAAAGGAGCTTATTATGTGGACAGATGTGTTCAATGCCTTGAAAGCATACGATTTTCAGCTGGCGAACAAGATTCTGGGGAGTATGGATGTCCTGACTGTGTTAAAGAATCCCTGGGTCATCGTAGTTATGGTCATTATCTGCGTCTACCTGGCCATATGGCGCGGCGAAAATGCCGTGATTACCTTCGTGTCGGTTCCCGCCATCCTGGTGGTTTTTCAGAAGACTGTCCAGGGTATGAATGTCATGGAATTGGAGCACAACAGTCAGAATCTCGCGATCTTCATTGGCGGCTTTCTGGTTATCGCCGGAATCAATCTTTACTTCCACTTCGTTCGTTGATCCACGCCCTGCCTTTGCCTGTCTGCCCCTGCCGTCCGAAGTAAGGGTCTCGATGAGCGTTTATTTCACTTCTTGATCATGGTTGGAAAGCCACATCGTCGCTTCTGCCTCTGCTTCCTCCCGATTCTTCCAGCAATACAAGGGGGAATCTCCAATAACAACCGGTGGGGTTCAAAAACCCCTCGAAGGACTTTGAAACGTTTTGGAATTGTCTTCGGCTGAGGGGACAATTCCGCGCGTTGTTTTGTCAGCAGTTTTTTGAAGTTGATTATTTGCGGCGTTTTTACTATAAAATCGAAGGTCTAATGAAGGCCGCAACATATTTGGTGCTCTGGTCATCCCTGATGGTGACTTTCTTTCCAGCTACTGCCTGATATGACAAGGAGAGACATATGAAAAGGTACGCCATTGTAGTAATTGTGCTGTCGCTTCTCGTTGCGTTCCCAGCCACGGGCCTAACCGATATTACAACTATAGCGTGTAGAGGAAAGATTGTTAAAGTGGGGGATTCCAAAGCGAAAACTCTGACGGCATGCGGCAAGCCGTTGCAAAGGGAATATGTTACCGAAATGAACCGGCCATGGTGGAAGATATGGTTAAAGAAGGAAATCCAAACGGTAGAGAAATGGGTTTACAATAATGCATCATGTGGCTTACGGACATTGACCTTCGAGGGCATTACGCTCATCAAAATAGAGGAAGGGGACGAGCTGTAGAGCAATAGAAATCCGAAAGATGGCGTGGGTAGTGCGAAAAGAAGTATAGGAAACAACCATGGTCTGAGGGTAGAGTGGATAGAGAACCCAACCCCCATTTCTCACAGAGAGGTTGGGTTCTTTCTCCTTGGATCCCGAGAAGAAGCAAAAAGACAGTGCTAAAGATTTCCCCAATATTTGCCGGTATGAGTCTCATAGTATTTGGAATCATGTTCAAAAGCTTTACGGTTTCTGTGTTCGGCGGGATCTCTCTGTTGGTAGGCATCTATTTCCTTACGAGACAACTGTGACAGGAGTGTTTGGGAAAGACGTGGAGGTGATGAAGATGAGACTGAAAGTCTGGTTTGCTGTAATCCTATTGTTTGTAACTGTATCATGTGACAGCAAAGTGGAGGAGAAGCAAGAGATCCCGGAACAGAAACTTCAAGAAGTGCAACAGATGCACGAGGAGGCAAAGAGGGCGATCCAGCAGAAAATGCAGCCTCCACAGCATTCTGTGCAGCAGGTGGAGCTTCTGGGTGCCGTGGCTGTGTGGGGGAAACAACCGGGAACAATGGGCAATGCTCAGGGGATAATGGTGGCTTTGCAGAACCAGGATACAGGAAAGACGTATACTGCGTTCGTGGATCCTGAAAACAGGTTCAAGGTAACGGTGGTTCCAGGAAAATATTCCTTAACAATAAACCAGCCTGGATACGAATTTCATCAAGAAGAGATTACTGTTGATGGAAGAATCAACTCGAAGTTGCTCAGGCCGATTGGGTTGAAGAACATCAAATAGAGAGCACGGATTGCCTCATTCAAAGGTACCGCGAACAGAATAACGAAAACGGGGCCAAGCAAGGCATGATCTCACCTAAGCACGAGTGCATCTTTGTACACATTCCCAGGACTGCGGGGAGCAGCATAGAAAATATCCTCTGGCCAGGACCGAGGAGTGTCTCAGAGCTTTGGGGAGGGGTTGTTGAGAAGAACCTAAACAAATATCAGACCGGTGGTCTACAGCATCTGTTTGCAGAACATGTAAGGATGGAAGTCGGATCAAATACTTTCAACCAGTATTTCAAGTTCTCATTTATGAGAAATCCTTGGGACAAGG
This sequence comes from Deltaproteobacteria bacterium, assembly GCA_019309815.1. GTDB lineage: Bacteria > Desulfobacterota > Desulfobacteria > Desulfobacterales. The sequence continues at coordinate 1,517 of JAFDFO010000183.1, read as the reverse complement.
CAGTATCACAATTCCACTATATGCGCGAAAGGAAGAACTTGAGAAAATTCATAGGCATGGAATTAGATGATTCCTTTAAGAAGTATCTTGCGTTGATACAAAGGAAGATCCATGTCCAGTGGGACGAGCAGTACAAATTCATTTCCAATGAAAACGGCGATATCATGGTTGACTTCCTGGGTCGTTTTGAAAACCTTGAACAAGACTTGAATAAGGTGCTCAACCGGCTGGGCGTTAGGATGGTCAGAATTTCGTTTCATCGTCCTTACTACGAGTACTATGATGATGAGGCGATTGGTATCGTGCAATCTATGTATAAAAGAGACATCGATATGTTTGGGTACGAGTTTCATGACATAGAGGGCAGGGAGACATCCACATGAAGAAAAATCCGACTTTAAAAGAACTGGAACAAAGGGTCGTTGTGTTAGAAAAGGAAGTGGTTCGGTGTAAGCGAGCCGAGGAGAGGTTGCGAGAAAAGGATAAAGAATGGCGCACCCTCCTTAAGAGCGCCCCTGATATTATCCTGATGCTTGATCGCGACGGCAAGATTCTCTATATCAACCGTACCGTAGCTGGTTTTTCTGTCAAAGAGTCAACCGGGAAGTCTGTCTACAAGTATATCCCACCCGAATATCACGAGTTGACCAGGGAATCGATCAAGAAGGTCTTCAGAACCGGGGGTATTGTCACCTTTGAAACGCGTGCATCCGGACCCGACGGGACTGTGTCGTGGTATTCGACCCGTCTCGGTCCAATAAAGCGGGGTGGCAAGGTTGTTGCCGTGACGCAGGTTTCCACAGACATTACTGACCGGAAGGTGGCGGAAGAGGTCCGGAAGGCAAGCGAGGAAAAGGAGCGAGCACTGCTGAATGCGACATCCGAATCAGCATTGCTTATTGACAAGGATGGGAAGATCCTTGCAATGAACGAAACAGCGGCGCAGAGGGTTGGCAAGACCGTGGAAGGAATCACAGGAGCGAACGTTTATGATCTTGTTGCGTCTGATGTGGCCAAACGGAGAAAGAAGGAGGCAAACAGAGTCTTTCGCTCGGGCAAGGCCGTGCGTTTTGAAGAGACACGTGAAGGGAGGGTCTTGGACAGCAACGTCCATCCTGTCTTTAATGAGCTCGGCAAGGTGGTACAAGTCGCGATCTACGGCAGGGATATCACGGATCAAAAGCGAGCAGAAGAAGCTTTGCAGGAAGGAAAGAAAGAACTGGAAGAAGTAAATAGTGCATTGAGATTTTTGTTGAAGCAAAGGGACGAGGATCAGACAGGGTTTGAAGAGAGGATTATGTTGAACGTCAAAGAGCTGGTTGTACCTTATGTAGCAAAATTGAAGAAGCACGGCCTGGATCCCAAACAAATAGCTTACCTCAACATACTCGAATCCAATTTGAACGATATCATCTCACCGTTTGCTCACACGTTATCGCAGCAGTATTCTAGTCTTACACCCACAGAGATTCAGACGGCGCAGCTCATCAAAGAGGGAAGAACCTCAAAGGAGATAG
>JAFDFO010000035.1 GCA_019309815.1 Deltaproteobacteria bacterium | reverse complement strand
ATCGACTGGACTTTCTACTGTCACAAGTGTGACGGAATGGCTTCCCTGAGGACCTGCCCCCATGGCAAGGAAGACCGGGTCATCCTGAGCGGAACCATGCTCCGTAAGATGCTGTCAGAAGGCGGCGACATTCCGGATCACTTTGGCCGGGATGAGGTCCTGGAGGTTCTGAGAGGATATTACGAGGGTCTGGAAGAAAAAGTGGAAATCAAACTCCACGGTGCAGCAACAGGCGACGCCACTTAAGACTGCGTCCATTTGACATCAGACAAAAGGGAGAGACCGCAAGGCCTCTCCCTTTTTTTGTGCTCACGTGTGTCCACCACGAACTGACACAAAAAAAGCCCCTTGGGCTGTTTTGTGAATCAACCCAAGGGGCGTTTTGTATAGGCTTTCAAATCCTGGTTTAGTCTACATCACTCCTCATTGCGCCTTACGGCTTGAGAACACTCCCGCAATCCGCATTCTTAGTCACAAGGTTCCCTCTCGGAGTATCGGGAGTAAGCCATTGCCAGCGTCCGATATACCAGATGGGCCAGCTTGGAAAATGGCAAATAGGCAAACAGACAGAATACGAAGACCAGGTGCGCAAAGTATATCGGATAGGCAATCCCGGGCAAATGGGCCAACCTGGTCAACTCGGACAGGATACCGGTGACGACCAGGCCAAGTACCAGATAGATCAGGGACCAGTCATAGTAACTCCCCTTGCCGACATTCTCTCCCCTGTCTTTCAGCCGGTTTGAAATCATCAACACGACTCCGATAAGGAGGGCAACGGCAGAGATATTCGCCAGGACCTTAATGGGGTTCCCAAGGGAATAGGGCCCAGGGATTTGCAGGATGTACAGCGCCACAAAGAAGCAATTTGTGACCACAAAAAGCCCGAGAAATGAAAAGAGCACAAGGAGATGTGAGATATAGCGGTCCTTATTCTCCGTGCAATCGGAGAACTTCCTGTGGCTCAAAATGGTAGGGAGGACGCAAAGCACGCTTTTCAAGAAGTCAGGAATATTGAGGTCCGGCCGTTTTGATTTTCCTTCTGCAACCGCATTCTTGTGGATGTCCGTTACAAACCTGTAGATTCCGATGCCGAACACCAACGGGATCCAGAAGGTCGCTAGAGGAACGAAGATAATATCAATGAGTAGGGTCGGAAAGAACTTGGCGAATTCGATCTCACCCTCAGGGATCTTCAAATACCCTGCCGGGCCAAGAATAAGAACAAAAATGGCCACCGGAATGGCAAGAAGCAGCCACCAGAATCTCGGATCCGGCACGATCTTAGCCAGCCACTTGGGCCAGGCATATTCCTGAATACTGTATGCCCGCACAGCGTTCAACACATCACCCGGCTTCGCCCCTCTCGGACAATAGGTCGAGCAATCGTTGCAGTGATGACAGAGCCACACGTCCATGTTCCCGACGAGCCTGTCTTTCAATCCCCACTGGGCTGCGATCATTTCCTTTCTTGGAAAGGGCTTCTCGTCCGGCGAGATGGGACACACCACCGAGCATGTAGCGCACTGATAGCACTTCTTTAGTGTTTCCCCGCCCATTGCCTTGAGCTGCTTGACAAAGTCAACGTCAGGTTTCACCAAGTAACTATTTGCCATTTTCATACCTCCTCATACCGTTACCGCCAAAAAAGCGTTATACCCGCATTGTACGAACTTTAAACGGAGTGTCGGAGATCCTCCCGCAACGGGATGGAGTACTGGCCCGCCCTGGCGCGACGTCCCCGAAACAAGCTGTTGCCCTAAGAACCAGGTCTGGGCCAGGGAGTACTGGGCAGTAAACAGGGCGTTACCGTACCATCACTCCATTTCTCCAATACTCCAATTGTTTTATTAGAAGCCCTTGAACGGGTTCGGACCGACCGATTCAATGGTCTCCATGAACTCCGCAATGATCCCTGGAATCTTGTCGTATTCGTCAATGGCAACCTGGACCTGCTGAACACGCTCTTTTTCAAGGGCCAAGCTTACCAAGGCCTCACCGATCTTCTCCATACGGATGTTCAACAGCTCGCTTCCCTTGGCAAAGTGACACTGGTAGTCATCGCCATACTTACAGCCGATTGCCATGATGCCGTCCACCCCTTTGGCCAGGGCGTCCTTTATCCAGACCACGTTGACCGATCCAAGGCAACGCACAGGAATGATCCTGATAAAAGGCGAGTAGCTCAACCCCTTTAGTGCAGCCAGATCAAAGGCAGGATAGGCATCATTCTCACAGGCCAAAACAAGGACCCTGGGCTTATCGTCCTCCTCAGGCACGTCCATGGCCTTGATAGCAGAACCGATCGAGTCGATGCTGTAATCCGCAAAGTTGATGATGCGCTCCGGGCAGGCTCCCATGCACGTACCGCACCTGCGACATCGGGTCGGGTTCGGCAGCGGGGTACCCTTTTCGTCGTCATCCAGCGCGCCAAATGGACACTCTTCCGTGCAGCGCTTGCACTGAGTACACCTCTGGAAGAAGAAGTCCGGAAAGGTCATGTCCCCGGACCTGGGGTGAACTGCCACGCCCATGGTGGACGCTTCGATGCACTGAATCGCCTTGAGCGCTGCACCGGCCGCATCCTCCATGCATTCCTGGATGCTCATGGCCCTTCGGATACATCCGACCGCATAGACGCCGGTTCTCCGCGTTTCATAGGGGAAGCAAATGAAATTCGAATCGCAATACCCTTGAAAGAGATCGAGATCCTGGAAACCCGGTCCCTGACGATACGCGAGATTCATGACCGGATCGTCCTTTGTCGTGGGGATCATCCCGGTACCCAGCACGACCATATCCACTGGCACCTTGATATTCTCGCCAAGGAGTGTATCTTTGGCCTCCACCATCAGGGTACCACCACCATTTCCTGAAACGCCGACGACATCAGCCTTGGTCAGGAAGATCCCGTCGTCTTGCTGAGCACTCTTGTAGAAGTATTCATACTGGCCGGGCGTACGCATGTGCTGATAGAAGATGTACGCCTTGCCGTCAGAATTGTCCTCTCGAACATATTGGGCCTGCTTCAGGGCAACCATACTCGTAACGAAACCGGTATAGGGGAAATCATCATCCGAGCCCTGGCCGGGCGACTGAATGAAAGCCACACTTGCCGGGGGTTTTCCGTCAGACGGCCGTAGAATCTTTCCTTGGCCTGCCATCTCTTCAAAGGCCACATTCGTGACCACATCTGGAAAATGCCCGTACCCGAGATGCTCATAAGTCGGCTCTGGCTCCGCAGGTTCCTCGGCTTCGGCTGCAGCTTCCGCGGGCTTTTCGCCCTCGCCTTCGCCCTCCGCGGCCTCTTCGGCTGGGGGTTCTTCTTCTTTGAGCTCCCAGGGCTTCCAGCCAGTGGCCAGGATGATTGCCCCGAAGCGTTCCGCATCCGGATCCTTTTCCAAAATGGTCGAAGGCTCATCGGGAGTAGCCTCTCTGGCGCCCGGGGCGATCCCTTCCTCCTCGAGCCTGGCCAGAAGTGCGTCCTCCTGTTCTTTGGACATGACGTCCCACACGCTCTTAGTGCCCGTAGGCTTGAGTGTGATGTCATAGAGTCCCGGTTGTCCTGCAATACGGGCAACCTCAGTACTTATGCGGATTTCAATCTTGGGATGGCCTTCGGCATCCGTCACGATTTGCCCGATGGCGGGCTCCTCAAGATTTTCATACGGGTAGGCGGTCGGCGTCTGCTTGCGCATTTTTGATGCAAACCCGCCCACGGCCGCTTCTTTCTCTATCACAACCGCTTCATAGCCGGTCTTTGCTACCTCGAGAGCCGCACTCAGGCCGGAAATCCCGCCGCCCATGACCAGAATCCGCTTGTTAATAGCCTCCTCCGGCTGATAAGGCTCAACCGGAAGCAGCTTCTCGGCCTCGGCGATCCCCATGCGTACATAGTCCTCAGCCATCTCCTGAATGACCTCATCCACTTGAGGGCCACCCTCTTCGCCAATCATTCTGTCTTCTTCGGGCTTGTGGCTCCAGACGACTCCTTCTCTAAGGTTGACCCTGTTTACAATCACCGGGCCGAAATCAAAGACGTCGTAAAGTACCCGCCGGGAGCAGGCGGCAATAACAGTAGTGTTTACGCCCTCACCTTCTATGTCCTGCTTGATGACGTTGATGCCGTCAGGTCCACACAAGAAGGGATGGGTTTTGCAAATCTTGATCTTTGGAGGAACCTTGCCTTTCAGTCTCTCAATATCGAGAGCCTCTCCGATCCCGCAACCTTCACAAATATATACGCCTAGCTTCTTCTCCATTGCTGACCTCCTAGTTGCTCACCAAAGTCTGAATAGCCTTGAGGGCCATACCAGTGGCATGTTGATTGGATGAAGTGACATCCAGTGGCTTCACGGCACAGCCGGTGGCAAACATGCCTCCTTGTGCAAGATCTGAGACCACAAAACCATCGGGGTCGCACTTGACCCCACCTGGCAACTTGGTGTCCGCCGTGTTCGGAACCATCCCTGTGGCCAGCACAGCCATGTCAACCGTTTCCTGGACCTTTTCTCCAGTGACGGCGTTTTCTGCAACAACAGTGATATCTTTTGTATTGGAATCCTCCTGAACCTCGGCCACTTTGCCCTTGATCAGGAAGATATTTTCGTCATCTTTAATCGTTCCGTAGAACTTCTCATATCGCTGACCCGGCGCCCTGATATCAATATAGAAAACGTAGATCGCTGCATCCGGGTACTGTTCCCTTACATAGGTGGCTTGCTTTAAGGAGGCCATACAGCAGATGTAGGAACAGTATGGGAGGTGATTCTCGTCTCTCGAACCTGCGCATTGCACAAAGGCGATCCGTGAGATGTCCTTGTTGTCCGAGGGACGTACAACCCGTCCGCCTGTTGGGCCACTGGGGGCCGCGAGGCGCTCCATCATCATGTTTGTAATGACGTTTTCATACTGGAATCCAAGATTATCTATTTTTGTGGCATCGTAGGGCTTCCAGCCGGTGGCCCAGATGATGGCGCCGACGTTAAGATTCACAGTCTGGGGCTGCATATCGAGCTCAATCGCATCATACTTACAAGCTTCCTGACACTTTTTTGCATCATCTGTACCGATGATTTCAGGAGCCAAAACGTAACGCATAGGAAAGGCCATCTCGCTGGGGAGATACGCCCCTTTGGTGTTATTCATTCCAAAATTGAATTCATCGGGAACCTTGGCCGTGGAGACCTTTTCGCAATCGCCGCAACACGTGCACTTCTCGTTCACGTAGCGGGGACTTATTTTGACAGTCACGTCATAATTTCCCGGACCTCCTGAAACGTTCTGGACTTCCGCCAACGTGTAGAAGGAGATCCTTGGGCTATCTTTGATCCGCCTGAAATTTATTTCAAGGCCGCACGTCGGAGGACATAGCTTAGGAAAGTAATACTTCAACTGAGCGACTCTGCCGCCCAGATAAGAATTCTTCTCCACAAGAAAGACCTCATAGCCCACTTCAGCGGCTTCAAGACTTGCTGTCAGCCCGCTAATGCCTCCTCCTACAACCAAGACGCTGCCCTTCTTTTGCTCTTCTGTCATGCTATTCCTCCATGAGTGAACATTCTTGCGTAAAACATTTGTTTTGAGGGTTCAATCTAAAAAAAATCTCCAGGCGCCGCCAACGCGGCGCCTGGAGGTCCAGCATGCCATCCCGTTACAAGGGGCAATAACTCCTAGTCAGGGATGATCTTGACGTGATCTACCTTTTTACAGGTCCACTCTCCGGTTGCCGGATCATAGTGGGAGTTTGTAAAGCAGAACCACTCTGCATCGTTCTGTCCCATGAAGTCACCCCTGTAGTAGAAGCCCGGATAGCGGGATTCTTCTCTGAACAGGATGTGACGACAATGGGCTTCCACTGTCCACAGGCGATGTCTCATTTCCCAGCAACGCATGAGCTCATGCAGGTCTCCAGCAGCAAGCTTCTCTGCATCTTCATGCATCACCTTGAACAGATCCATGAGGGTCGTCAGCATGCTGCCGCTGGTCATGTAGAACGTGGACCAGCCTGCGCCATACTCGTTGGTAGCCTTCATCAACCGCATGGAAAAGCCGTCTGGCTTAATGTAGTTGGGGTTGATGTCAGCTGCTGTGGTGTAATTACAGTGCTCAAGGTACAGCCTGACAGGCTTATAACACTCGTCAACCAGCTCTTGCGTCGACTCCTTGAGGGCAGGCGCAAGATCCGCGTTATCGCGGATATACTTGCATATGGATTTAATGGCCATGCGGCCCTCGGCGTGGGAGCCTGAGGAGAACTTATGGCCGGAGGCACCGACACCGTCCCCTGCTGTAAAGAGGCCGTTCACTGTGGTCATGCGGTTGTAGCCCCACTTGTAGTGATCAGGGACCCAGTCTTCATCCGGACCGCTTACCCAGATGCCGCAGCAGCCGGAATGAGAGCCCAGCAAATACGGCTCGGTGGGCATGATCTCAGAGTTCTTCTTTTCAGGCTCGCAGTCCTGGGCACACCAAAGGTTTGCCTGGCCGCAAGTCATGTCAAGGAAGTCTTCCCATGCCTCAGACTCGAGATGCTTGAGTTCTTTGGCGTCCATTGTTTCACCCATCACACCAAGGGCGGTCACGGTGTCCATCATAATCGGGCCGCGGCCCGCTTTCATCTCGGCCAGCATGAGATGGTTTCTCAGACAAGTGGGGGTGACTGCGGCTGTGCCGTATGGTGCATATTTTTCGAGCTCAGCCTTGGAAAAGTCACTTACTGCGAAGTTTTCACCCATCCCATTGAGGGCTTTGGCCTTGAAGAGCAGGAACCATGCCCCTACCGGACCATAGCCGTCCTTGAAGCGAGCCGGGGTGAAGCGGTTTTCCATCATGGTAAGTTCCGCGCCGACCTGGGCACACATGGTGTAGGTGGAGCCTGAGTTCCATACGGGATACCAGGCACGTCCTTTGCCCTCACCTTGGGCGCGTGGCATGTAGATGTTCACAGCGCCGCCGCAAGCAACCATCATCGCCTTGCACTTGATGACGTATACTTTGTTTTCGCGTACGCTGAACCCAACCGCGCCGGCAACGGTGTTCTCTTTGTTGGCGTCCAGGAGAAGCTTAATAATGAAAACCCTCTCCAGGATGTTTTCTTCACCCAGTGCCTTCTTGGCCGCTTCGGCCACGATGCACTTGTAAGACTCGCCATTGATCATAATCTGCCATTTTCCGGTACGCACCGGTTGGGCCCCTTCCTTCAGGGTGCCCAACTCCTGGCCCTTCTGGCCGTCCAGGTTTTTCCCATCGGTGGTCTTCTTCCACATTGGCAGGCCCCACTCTTCAAAAAGATGGACCGAATCATCCACGTGTCGGCCCAGATCGAAAATGAGGTCCTCGCGGACAATACCCATGAGGTCGTTTCTGACCATTCTGACGTAGTCTTCCGGTGCATTGTCGCCAATGTAGGTGTTGATGGCCGAAAGCCCCTGAGCGACTGCACCGCTTCGCTCCATGGCCGCCTTGTCAATCAGAAGGATGCTCTGGTCACCCGCCCATTTCTTCACCTCAAAGGCGGAGCCGCAGGCGGCCATACCACCGCCAACGATCAGAATATCAACTTCTCTCTCCTCAACCTCTGGATCCTTTACCGCGAGAAGCTCTCCCGTCGGTTTATTCGGTAATGCCATATTCGTATCCTCCTTACATCATTAGGTTCTGTAGTTGATCAAACCCTTCCCGACAGACAGGCTTCTAGGTCTGGGGCGCAACAAGTGTCTTGCCGTCTGTTTCCTCAGTAGCTAACAAACCGCTGTCAAGATCCTGACCCTTCAGGTCAGCATATTCATTCGCCGCACCCTCCGGTGTGGTCCGAATGGGGAACTTAAAGCGTTTGATCAGGCCATTTCTGAACTTGCAGGTCCACATGACATCCTCTGTGCCTCTCATGGGCATAATACTGGAGCCTAGCGGGACAAAATCAGAATATCCCCTGACCTCAATCGCCTGGGTCGGGCAAATCTTTACGCACGAAAAGCACTCCCAACACTGATCCGGCTCCTGGTTGTACGCCTTCATGGAGTCTGCGTGCAAGACCATCAGATCGTTGGGACAGATGTACATGCAGGCGGTTTTGTCCCCGCCTTTGCAGCCATCACATTTTTCATCAATAACAAAACTTGGCATTGAATGTACCTCCTGAATCGATTTTTTTTGTGATTCCCGGGGAGATTCCTACAACATGCAACCATGTGGCAAAACATCTCCCGTTGAACAAACACCAGTTACGACATCCCCCCTTTCAGTTGAGTCATTTAGACTCCTTGGCGCCGGAGCCTACGTCTCGTGATTTAGTCAGAATAAATGAACAAAAACACACACCAATCCGCTATTACAAAGTTATTGCTTTCACAATTTGCGGCAATAGTAACCGCCGCAGTTGCTATGCAGCCTCCTGGATTTCAGGCTCCCTGGGGTGGCCACAAAGTATCGTAAACGCTATCTCTAGGCGTGGAGAATTTTGGATGTTTTGCAAAGAAATTCACGGGATTACACACCCTTGCAAAAAGGCCTTTCTTTTATCATCATGTGCCGAATTTGTCAAGCCTTTTTCAGCGCGAGTCTACACGGTTTCCGACATCGATTATCTCTCTTCACGTATACACTTCATATTGTTGATGGGCTATGAATGCACCACAATATATAGTGGTGCTCTCTACGGTCCGAACCTCGCCCAAATGCCCCATGTTGCAGGAATCGATTGTTTTTTACCCACTACTTCTGGGGAATGGATGGGGAGGTGCTCTGTTTAACCCCCATTTGCAGTGCGTGGGTTCCGAGAAAAGGTCCCCTGTCACGGCAAGAGAGTGCCACTGAATGCTCCCGAATACAGGTTTGGGGGAATATGGCCGCAAGGTCCGAAGTCCGGCCCACCAGGTTGACTTTGTAACTAATGCGATGGTAAACGAAAACCTGGTCATACGCTCCATCCCCTGTTTGGTAAATGCTGGCCAAATCCGAGAATCTATTGCTTGAACGCCTCATCAGACCAGCTTGCGTGGCGAATTAGCATGGTTTTTCTACCTGAATGAAAGATCTCCAGAAGCTCACGCTAGACGACACCTTCCAGTTTGCCTGTCGCCCGGGCATCGAATGTTTTAATCGGTGTTGCGGTGACCTCAATCAATTCTTGACCCCGTACGACATCATCCGTCTGAAGAGAAACCTGAAATGCACCTCTGGAGAGTTCCTGAATCGCTATACGACGCACCACATCGGCCCAAGGTCTGGTTTGCCGGTTGTCACGCTTAAGATGGTGCAGCGTGAAAATCTGAGATGTCCTTTTGTCAGTGAAGCCGGCTGTACGGTATATCCGGACAGGCCTGGGTCGTGCCGGATCTATCCACTCGCTCGCATCATACAAAGAAAGCCGAATCAGGACGCTTGTGAGGAATGGCACGTTGTGATCAGGGAGCCGCACTGTCTCGGTTTTGAAGAACCCAGGGGATGGACGATTCGGGAGTGGAGACAAGGTCAAGGGGTGAATCCGTACGATGAGATGAATGACCTGCTCATGGACATCATTTCCCTGAAGAACAGAAGCGGAAGAACCGGGCTTACAGATAGGGAAAACGAATTGTTCTATCTAGCCTGTTACGACTTTGATAGATTCAGGGACGCTGTTTTCGAAAAGCGGCTTTGGGAAGCCTTGCCTATAGAAGAAGAGGTCTTGAAAGCACTGGCCGAAGATGATGTCGCCTTGATGCGCTTTGGCATAGAATGGATCAAGAAGGAGCTGTTCGCCGAGGAACTGGAGAAAGAGGCGTGATAATCTTTTCCTTCATCACTGCGTTTTGGGAGGGGTCTCATGGAACTGCAGGGAAAAGTGGCTTTGGTACTGGGAGCGATCAAGGGGATTGGGAAAGGGATTGGACTTGCCCTGGCCCGAGAAGGGGTCCAAGTCGTGTTGAACTACTTTGACTGGGAAGAGTCTCTGGAAGAGATGAAGCAGGATTTTGAAGAGACGGGTTGCAATTATCACATTGTCCGTACAGATCTGCTGGATGTCGAAAGAATTCCCTCTCTGGTTGACCAGGCCATAGACAAATTCGGTCGCCTAGACATCCTGATCAACAACATAGAGCGCGGGGGTTGGCCGGTCGTGCATGGGGCTTACGTTGGTGAACAATGGGATTTGGAGATGGCCACCACATTGCGGGCTAAATGGTGGGTTTACAGTTCGGCCCTTCCGCACCTGAAGGCCTCGGGGGATGGTGTCGTAATCAATATCTCGTCCATTGCGGGACATATTGGCAGGAGTGGCCCGGCCGGAAGGATCTTCAATGACGGATATGCTGCTGCAAACAGAGCCGTGTCATCGCTTACCGAGATTTGGGCGCGAGAAGCTTCACCAGAGGTGAGGGTCAATGAGGTGATGCTTGGCTTTTTTGAGACTCGCCACGGCCCTGAAACCCGCGGATGGGGTCTGCTTACCGAAGCGCAGCGCAATGAGATCATCGATCACACCCTGCTTGGGCGTATGGGTACCGTTGAGGACGTCGCAAAGGCGGTCCTTTTTGTGATTCGGGAGGCACCCTTCATGACGGGAAGTATACTCCGGCTTGACGGCGGTTACCTTCTGGGGGGAGAGTATTTGGAATCGATGCCGGAAGGAGTAATCTGAAGGATTGATGATTGAAGATTGAAAAGCACCAGTAACGGATAACGGTCAACGGTGAACGGACAACGGCACTATGATTGAATATTGAAGATTGAAAAGCACGGACAACGGACAACGGTGAACGGCTCTATGATTGAAGATTGAAAAACAGATTCTTTTCGGCTTTGGCTTAACGCCATGCGCTATGCGCCACGGACAACGGATAACGGTCAAGCTGCCCAGTCTGGAATGAAATGCAGGATGTGTTCCTTGATTTCTTCAAACTCTGCGGCATCCACCTCAGCTTCCACCTCATCAGCGTCAAACCAACAGATTGACTCTCCTCGGTGATTGTACACATTGAAAATGCGCCTCCCGTCTTCGGTGGGATGCTCCATTTCAATCACGTTGTCCACAAGCTCTTTTGCCTTTTCATACGGAACGAATTTCGGTTCTTCCATAAGAGCTTCCTCAATCAAGACAAATATTCACACTGTTTGCGTAGAAACAAGTCGGCAGTGTCTTACAAAACTCGATTGGAGTGTTGGAATAATAGCAAGCCGGAGTGATGGAGTGTTGGAGTACTGGAACAAGAAACAGAGAGTCCCTCAGCGTCTCTCTTAACCATTACTCCATCACTCCAATACTCCAGTCCCTTGTTACTGCAATACTCCCGTCCTTTTCAAAAAGACGGCGCTGGGAAAAAGATCTCTTCGTAAAGATTCAGGGCGTAGCGATCGGTGATGCTGGCAACAAAGTCACAGACCATACGGTCTTGGGCCGTACCCGGCGGAAAACTGCCCATCTCCATTTTTCTGAGTTCTCTTTCAAGAACCCCTTTGTTTTCCAAAAGATAGTAGTAAAGTTCCGACAGAATCTTCTTGGCCTTAATGAATTCGGTGTGCACCTGGTTAGACCTGTAGACATTGTCATAGAGAAACTGTCTGAGCGTAGCCATTCCATCGGAGACCGGTTGACTCACACCAAGGAGCATCTGTCCATCCTCAATGCGGGTTGACATGACAAGGTCGTTTATCATGGTTCTGATACGCTCGGAATGGCTACGACCCAAGAGTTCCGTACATTCTTTTGGAACATCTTTCCGACGGATGACACCGCTCCGGATAGCATCATCCAGGTCATGATTAAGATAGGCCATGATGTCCGCAAAGCGTACGACTCTGCCCTCAACAGTTGAAGGCATTTCGTTAGGCTCCTCAGGAACAACCGATCCGTACCCCTTGGAGTGCTTCAGAATCCCGTCACGCACTTCAAGCGTCAGATTCAGGCCTCGGCCGTGGTTTTCCAGCACATCAACTACTCTTATGCTCTGCTCTCGATGAGAGAACTCTTGTGAGTAGATCTCTTTGAGCACAACTTCGCCGCCGTGCCCAAACGGGGTGTGTCCCAAATCATGTCCCAGGGCTATAGCCTCCGCCAAATCCTCATTCAGTCTAAGTGCTCTGGCAATCGTGCGCGCAATCTCGGAAACCTCGAGGGTGTGGGTCAGGCGTGTCCGGTAGTGATCTCCCATAGGAGAGAGAAAGACCTGAGTCTTGTGCTTGAGGCGTCTGAAGGCATTGGAGTAAACAATGCGATCACGGTCTCTCTGGAATTTAGTACGAATGGGGCAGGGTTTTTCACGGGTTGCTCTCCGGGACTCCGCGCTCAAACCGGCATAAGGAGACAGGTACTCCCTCTCCCGTGCCTCTGTCCCCTCACGTACCGACACCAACGCGTGCGACGCCTTCTTTATGACTTTCAACGGGGCCATCCCTTCAGGCTCCTTCTTGGAACATAAATATACAAAGAAATCAGATGATTAAGCGGAAATCAGCGAAGATTGCCTCCTTATGGCATAAGAACGAGTTTCTGTAAAGAGTATTCATGCCCCTGATCCACCATCAAGGCATCATCTGCGGCGTTGCCTTCGATCGCTCCTCCTTGCGGAGTATTGCTCATACGCCACGCCTCAGTCGTCGCTCCTCGGCGCCTTGCATCTAATACCTTGCTGGTGATCAGGAACACCCCGAAACCACCTGATGTTATTATCAATACATAAATCAGACGGTGGATTTGGGATGCCTCCAAGGCCATTCATTGCGGCACCCGCCTTCGCAAGTAACCTACGGCGGCCAGGCGGGCACTCCAATACTCCAGTTATTTACTCCAGGGCCGCATGCTACCTCACTACCGGACTTTGGTGGCTTGGCGCTTTCAAGTTCTTCTCTTTTGCGACATGCGCCTTGAGACGAGGCGTGTTTTCGTGGTAAGATACTTTCAGGATTTGCGGGTCATGACAGAGCAGCGAGGGATCGAAAATGGATGACGAATTTTTTATGCTCAAGGCTCTTGGGGAGGCAGAACAGGCGCTCAGCATGGGGGAATTCCCGGTGGGCTGTGTGCTGGTGTACAATGACAGCGTGCTTGTTACCGGGGCACGGTATCACAGCACACCGGACACTCACAACGAGTTAGACCATGCAGAAATGCTGGCACTGAGGCGGCTCGTTGATTTGGAGAAGGAAATCGATCGGGAGAGAGTAATCCTGTTCTCCACACTCCAACCCTGCCTTATGTGCTATTCCGCAATCATCCTGAACGGTATCAGACAGATCGTGTACGCGTATGAAGATGTTATGGGGGGTGGGACAAATCTGGATCTGAAGCGGCTTAACCCCTTTTATCAGGATATGCAGATATCGGTTAAAGCGCACGTGTTAAGGGAGCGAAGCCTTGCGTTCTTCAAGACATTCTTCGCGGACTCGAAAAACACGTATTTGAAAGGGAGCTTGCTGGCTGAGTATACGCTTGGTCAATGAAAAAAGAATGGAGTATTGGAGTGATGGAGTATTGGAATAATAACAAGCTGGAGTACTGGAGTATTGGAGTACTGGAAAAGACACAAATTCCTTCACCATTTCTTTTTAAAATCCATTACTCCATTACTGCATTGCTCCAGCGTTTTCTTCCTCCAGTCCTTAACTTGCCTTAACGCTTTTTCAGATACGTCTGTTTTATCCCCCATATGAAGAGTTTGATCCAGCCAAAACCAAATTTCATCAATGCTACATCGTCTGTTTTGATCTTCTTCAGCACATCCGCTTTCACTTTGTAGCGCTTCAGGAACGTGCTGTGAAAGACGAAATCGCGGAACTTGTCCAGGTTATAGGCGGCCATAAAGGCCATCTTCCCCTTTGGTCCATTTGGCCCTTCTCGTCCCCACGGATCAGCATGAAACAGGGCCTTTACTTCTGACCATTTGGCCGTCATCTCGTGATAGAATACCGCTCCCTGGTTCTCGGACCATGTTTCAGTCGTCCACTCCTGTGATTCATATTGTCCGAGACAAAAATCGGGCGGTTTGAAGAAGTATAGATCAGTCGCCTTTCCTGACGGCTCCTGGAACAGAATCCCCTGTTCCAGAGGAAAGGTACGGCAGGTGTCAGGCCGGTCCGGGTAAACCTTGCAGCCTGAGTCATTCAGAAAGGGACATGTTTTCTCCGCGTTCTCAGACATGCGCAGCAAAACATCCGGAAAGAAGTTTGACTCACGCAACACAATGTCCACGTACGATCCCAAAAACTGATCCGAATATATGTTCAGACGATTCTTCAGTTGAAGCACATCGTAGGGATACAGGAACAGGTTCAGGTTTCGACAGCATTTTGTAAAGCATTCGAGTCCGTCGTGGCAGCGGAATGTAAAGAGTTCACCCTCCTGGAGCCTGTTCTCAAGAAGATCTTTCTGGACTTTTACATCGACGTACTTCATTTAGCAGCTCCACGAGAGCCAATTGGCAACACACACGGCAAAGTCTTCATCCTCCACATAATGGGCTGGAGTAATGGAGTGATAAGGGACCGGAGTATTGGCCCGCCCTGCCCGGCCTGGCAGCTTATACTAAGTCAAGCGCCAGGGCGGGCAGGGCGGGCCAATACTCCGGTCAGCTACTGAAATAGAGATAGCCTTTCCGTCTGAGCCTTGATTCTTTACATAGGTTGCTTTCAAATGGCAAGTCTCTTTACTGGATGGTGAGTTAGTGGTAATGAACACAAAGTTTCGCAATAGACGAGGTGGTGAGGGATCCGGATATGGCAAGCACTGTAGCATTCCATAAGAACGCAAGGAACGTTTTCTTTCATATACTGACCGTTTGCAACCTTAAGTGCAGGCATTGCTATATCAACCCTGAACAGCATGGCCTGGAAATGCTTCCTGCGAAAACCATAAAGAGATGGCTCAAGGAACTGATGCATGAGAAAAACAAAACAAATCTCATCTTCATAGGTGGTGAGCCAACACTGCATCCCGATCTTCACGCCCTGATCAAGGCAGCCGGAAAGATGGGGTATGGTTCAATTACCGTGGATACCAACGGGTTCTTTTTCAACCATGTCCTGGAAAAGGTGACGCCTGAAGATCTCGACTATTTCAGCGTCGGCCTGGATGGATCACGCAGGGAGATCAACGATTTCATACGGGGAAAAGGAAGCTATGCGAAGTGTGTTGCGGGTATCAAAAGAGTCCTGGAAAAAGGATTTAAGGTCAGTCTGATTTATACAGTGAGCCAGTGGAATCTGCGCGATTTGAAACACATGCCGGCCTTGTTAGAGGACCTCGGCATCGATCGGTTCTTCATTCAAGTCATCGGAATCAGGGGACGATCAGCTCGAGATAAAAAGGAAAGACTCCAGATAACAAGAAGAGAGTGGGCCGCCGTCGTGCCGCGGGTGGCAGAACGAGCGGCTCGACTTGGCATCCATGTTACCTACCCAAAGGTGTTCTTGAATAAGTCTGAACCTTTTGAATGCGCCGGCTTGGTTGCAGAAAACTACTTCGTGTTTCCGAACGGCAGAGTTTATCAGTGTCCCCTGTGTGAAGATTTTTCTCTTCATTCCTATGTGTTTGAGCAGAACAGGCTTACACTTCGCCCACCCATTACCGAAAAGAATTTGTTTGAACTGTCAATCCCGGAAGGTTGTGTGATGAATAAGCTAATTCAGCCGGGCAATCTGACCTACGACAAACAGGGAAAGCCAAGGTATAAGATTGCCTGTTGTCTTTTGAAGGAAGAAATAGAAGCCTACCGCTTGGCTTTGGCTTGACGCCATGCGCTATGCGCTGCGGTGAACGGTGAACGGACAACGGTGAACTTCTTTTGCTTTGAGCTCGTAAGGGAGGTATGAATGATGTTGGAAAAGCCTAAACCATACGGCATGCTTACTGACTACATTACAGGAAACGAGGTCCCAAACATCGGGGCCGAAGAAAACCGTCAGCAGGTAGAACGCTTTCTGATAGAAAAGAAGGGGTACGACAGAGGCGACATTGAGGTAGGTGCGGATCTCAGGTTTAGCCTCCATGACGAGGAAGTCCATTCCAACGTAGACCTTGTTGTCAGTGTTTCTGGAAGGAGGTTCATGGTCCTGAGATGTGTTCCGGGATCGTTTGTGTCGAGGCAACGCGAAACCCTTGCCGCGGCCCGGTTACTTGATGACTACCAAGTTCCGTTTTCCGTGGTCACGGACGGAAAGGATGCGACACTACTAGATACCATCACCGGCGAGGTGCTTGGCCAGGATATGAATGCTATTCCGTCAAAGGAGGAAGCCGTTCAGGAGATGAAGGAGATGGCGCTTCAGCCCTTTCCGCAAGAGAAGCTGGAGCGAGAAAGGATCATCTTCCGTTCATACGATGAGATGAATATTAATGTGCAAAGGAAGCTAAAACACTGAGCATAAGCAAAAGGATGGCACATTCGCTCGGTTAAGGTGAAAAGTTGATGATACATTTGGGGCTATTCGGGCTCGGGCAAATCCTTGTTGCAATGTTTGCACACAACAGCCCTTGTCTTGATAATCTCGGCACAGAAGGGGCATTCCTTCGTATAGTTTCGCTCGTGAATTAACGCGATACTCTCCTCGGCCTTTTCTTTGATCAACTTATCGCCAAAGACGCAATTCCGGATCGGTTCAATCACTTCGAGTTCGCCAACCTCTCCTGTCATTTCAGCTGCCTTCAGCCGAACCCCGGGGGGTGTCTCTTTGGCCACAAGAATCCCAAGGATGGCCTTGGCATCGCGAGCCTTATAGAGAGTCGTTAGCTCTTCCAGGCCTTTTCTTTCAGCTTCTTTTCGGACCTCTTCTTCGGCCTTTAGCCTTTCATCAATGATTTGGGCTGTTCCCCCTTCGCGGCTGTACACGGGCATGCAGTCCACATTGCCCGACATGGGATCACATATGCACCGGACGGAAGCGATTCTGGCATATTTGTCATAAAACTCTTTCCAGCTTTCAAGATAGAGCGGACAATCATTGTTGAAACAGACATAAAGAAACGGTGTTCCCCATCCCAAACCGTCTGAAAAAGTCATCGGAGGACACTCCCATATGATCATCTCCTCATTGCAATGAGGGCACACGGGTCTCTTGTCTTCCACCATTTTGTTGTACACATCGTCTTTAGTAAGAATTGCCATACTTGGCCTCCATGTTTTGCCAAAGCTTGCAATTCAACATAACATCGAACCGTCAAAAGTCAACATACCCAACGGTAAATAAGGCGAACAACGGAACCATCATTCACCCCCTCGTCCAACCAAATAAAGATTGACAGTGGGACTGCACATGGTAATAATTCCTCGTACATTTTTTCTAAAGCGCATCTTCACCCCGAAAGGATTTAGTATGACCAACAGCAAGGACGAATATCAGGACGGCATAGAACCGAGAAAATATACGCTGGACGATAAGTTCAAGTTTGCCTGCAATAAGGGGATGGCCTGTTATACCCATTGTTGCAGTGACCTCAATATCATACTAACGCCCTATGACATCATCCGGATGAAAAACAGACTCGGGCTGACGAGTGATCAGTTCCTGGGCATGTATACAAAACCGGAAATACTGGCAAGGACCAAACTCCCGGTGGTCACACTCAAGATGTTTGAGGACGACAAGAAGAGCTGCCCCTTCGTCACACCAGAAGGGTGCATCATCTACGAAGATCGTCCCGTAAGCTGCCGCTATTATCCGCTAGGGGTGGCATCCTTTCGGGAGCAGGAAATTGAGCCCACTGGAGAAGACTTCTATTTCATGGTCAGGGAATCCCATTGCCTTGGCTTTGAAGCAGACAAGGAGTGGACCGTAAGCGAGTGGCGAAAGGATCAGGGCGTGGAGGAGTATGACGAGGTAAACAAGGGATGGATGGAATTGATGTTGCGAAAAAAGTCCTTCGGGTTTCAGGCTGAGCTTAGCGAAGAAAGCCGCAGGATGTTCTATATGGTGAACTTTCATGTAGACAGACTCAGGCGCTTCATATTCGAGAGCAGCTTCCTTGAGAAGTATGACGTTGAAAATGAGCTTCTTGAGAAGATAAAGACTGATGAGATTGCTCTGCTCCAGTTTGGTTCTGACTGGCTGCAGAGCGCCCTGTTCGGGGCGGACCGGGTGAAGCTGAAAGAAGAAGTTGCAGAGGAATGGAAGCAGCGGGCCCAGCAGGAGGTAACCCCTCGGGGGTGACATCTTAGAGGCTGAGAAACGTGAAAGACGTTCAAAACGAACCGGATCACCGAAAAATTGATCTGACACGGGTAGGCATCAAAGGGATTAAGTACCCGATGAATGTCTTGGACAGGACCAACAAGACACAGGCCACGGTTGCGACCGTTAACATGTATGTACATTTGCCGCACCGGTTCAAGGGAACGCATATGAGCAGGTTTGTGGAGGTGCTAAATGACTATTGTGATGATCTGAACCTGAACACCTTCTTCGAGATGCTTGACAAGATAAAGAAGAGTCTTGATGCACCTGCTGCCAATTTGGAAATTAGTTTCCCCTATTTCGTAAAGAAAAGGGCGCCTGTGTCACACGTTCCCAGCATGATGGAATACACGTGCAACTACGTGGGGGAAATAGACGGGGAAGATCGCAGTCTCCATATCGGTATCTCAGTTCCGGTTTGTACGCTCTGTCCATGTTCGAAAGAGATCAGCACGCACGGGGCCCATAACCAGCGGGGCAATGTCTCCGTGACCATCCTGTTCAAGGACTTCTTCTGGATTGAGGAGGTCATTGAGCTTGTGGAAGACTCGGCAAGCAGTGAGGTTTTTGCCCTCTTGAAGAGAGAGGATGAGAAGTTCATCACAGAGCAGGCATACAACCGGCCCATGTTTGTGGAAGATGTTGTGAGAGAAGTCACGGACAAGCTTGGCAAAGATGCGAGGTTTGTCGAGTTCAGTGTGGAAGCAGAAACCTTCGAGAGTATTCATAACCACAGCGCCTACGCTTATACTGAGGTAGTCCCACAACCAACGTAGCCAGACCCGCCTGGAAGTAAGTCAGACTACGCCGCCATTTTCGGATCTTCAAGAGCCTAAATCCGAAGCACGAATATCGAAATTCGAAACAAATCCTAAATCCGTACTGTTCTCAAGGCGCAAGCCGCAATTACCGAATGTTCAAAACAAGCTACCTTGAGCACTTTGGCAGACTACAGTCTGAGGAACTGCCCGTTTTGGTCATTTGAATTTTGAACATTTGGTCATTGTTTGCGGCTCGCGCCTTGAAAATAGTACGGATTTGCGGCTTGCGCCTTGAGAACAGCACGATATTCGTGCTTCGGATTTACAGAGTATTTAGTGATTAGGAAGA
>JAFDFO010000182.1 GCA_019309815.1 Deltaproteobacteria bacterium | reverse complement strand
GGTCAGAGATAATGAGTTCTACTGATGATAGAGAAAAAAGAACACAGGTAAGGAAAGATTTTTATGGCCAGATAGAAGGGGTTGTTGGAGGCTCCACCTTCTACGCCACCATACAGAATCTGAGCCTGGAAGGTATGTGCTTTGAGGTGGACTATCTTTTTACACCCGGACTAGATTTGCGCCTTATGTTCAAAGTCTTTGACACCGACCAGGAGCCTGTGGGAGTGGAAGCCGAAGTTGTGTGGGTTGAGCCGTTGCACATGCTTTTCAATCGAGTCGGAGTAAGATTCAAAGAACTTGCCCCGGAAGCCAAACGTGTCATCAACGCGTACGTTACCAGCCTGAAAATCGAATCCGAAGAGGGAGTTTCAGGGCCCGGTAAATACCCCCTCATTTTCAGCCCTTTTAAGCTTTCAAATCTAACACTCAAGAATCGCTTGACCATGGCACCCATGTTCTGGGGCTATGCTAATGAAGATGGAACGGTAAGCCAGAGGCTCATTGATTGTTACCGCGAGATAGCCCTTGGTGGAGTGGGTATGATTGTTGTGGCCAATGCTGTTATTGATGAATCCGGTATCATGGCTTCGAGGGTCCTTAGAATCGATCAAGACCGTTTTATTCCGGGATTGACTGAACTGGCTAAAGAGATCAAGTCTTCAGGGGCTGTTGCTTGCCTGCAAATTAACCATGCGGGTCGCTGGGCGAAAGTTGAAAAGCCACTGGCGCCTTCTCCAGCAACTATGGACCTGGCGGCTGAGATAGGCGGTTTGGACGCTATTCCCGAGGAGTTATCAGGCCGACATCGGATGGGACTGGTGAACAAATATTTGTCCGCGTTGATGAGAGGTCGCCAGGGCATGACTCTGGAGGAAATTCAATTCATCAAGAAATCCTATGGGGAAGCTGCTCTGAGGGCTCAAAAAGCGGGCTTTGATATGGTGGAATTGCACGGGGCGACCGGATACCTTCTTATCCAATTCCTTTCCAAAAGATCAAATAAGCGATTGGACATTTACGGCGGAAGCCTCGAAAACAGAATGAGATTCCCTTCGGAAGTAGTTGAAACAGTGAAAGGCTTTGTCGGAAATGACTTTCCAGTGGGATACCGTTTTTTGGCAGATGAATACCTGCCCGGCGGAATCGACATTAAGGAAGCCAAGGTCTTTGCTCAGAATCTTGAAAGACTGGGGATTGCCTATGTGTCTGTAACTGCGGGCACCTATGAATCGTTTTTTCTGCCAGAGATCATCAATCGACACAGAAAGGAAGGTTATGCAGCTGACTTGGCTATCCAGATAAAAGAGGTTGTCTCAGCCACTCCCGTTATTGCTGCCGGAAGGATTATCAGACCGGCTATTGCTGAAAAAATGCTCAGAAATAACGAAACTGATCTCATCGGGCTTGCTCGAACCTTGTTTGCAGATCCCCATTGGCCGAACAAGGTGTTAGAGGGAAGAGAAGGCGAGATTGTTTTCTGTAAATGCTGCAATACCTGTCTTCTCTGTGTGATTAAAGATGAACCGGTCATATGTTCCAGGTGGGACAAGTTTGAAAGGCTGCAACTCCATGTCGAGTTGCGGCACAAAAGGAAGAAGTGGGAGAAGGTCCTAATTGCCATGGATGACTCGGAAGGTTCTCTTGCGGCTGTTGAATATGCGGGCCATATGATCGGCAAGGGCCAGAAGGTTACCTTGTTCAATGTCTTGACTACTGAACATGAGATAGAAACAGCTAAGAAGAAGATGGAAGATTTCTTGGCTCAAGTTAAAGGACACTTACAAGACATGGGCATGAATGAAGATGATATTGAGATAAAGATTGCCACAAAGGAGAAAGGCGTAGCAGAAGACATTCTCGAAGAAGTCGAGAGGGGTGAATATGGGTCCATTATACTGGGGAAAAGAGGTATATCAAGGGCCCGCCAACTCCTATTTGGTAGTGTGTCCAGTTACATAGTACAGCATGCCGAGGATTGTGGGGTATGGGTTGTTGATTAAGGTTCTTCTCCAATTTAGTTGGAGAAGAGGGTCCAAGGAGTGAACTAGGGGACGTCCATGACATTTCAACATTAACGAATGGGGAATGCGGAGTGCGGAGTGCGGAGTGCGGGGATGTTCTCAAGCCGCCAAGCGGAATGAGAAGACGAGAATGTCCGGGCAATTGCAAGAGGAATGGGGGACGGGAACAAATAAATAGCTAATTTGACACGATGTGCTAATAAGGGGAACGGCTTAGGATTGAATATTGAAGATTGAATATTGAAGATTGACAAACAAAATACGACTGACAACTGACAACGAACGATCAACAACTGAGTGTCTCTTTCGGGGATGGTGGAAACCCCTCGTCTTATAGACGAGGGTTGTTCAGTTATTTAAGTATGCCCGTCGCTAATAAGTCATTTGGGGAGAAAAAGACATGAAGAAGAGATTAATTATAGGGTTTGGGCTAGTAGCTGTTCTGTTGTTTTGGTCAGGGATTTCAATTTATCCTGACTGGCTGTGGTTCGCACAGCTTGGCTTTTCGCCTGTCTTCTGGACCATGCTTTTGAGCAGGTTCGGGTTCGGTTTCCTGGTTTGGTTGCTTTTGATTCTTGTCATATGCGTTAACCTTTATGCTGCTAAACGTTTGAACCCAGGCGACCGGCCAGGGGGGGGCTTGAAAGCTGCCTACAGTCATCTTTCCCAACGTGGCATTTCAGAAAGGGCCTTAAATTCTCTTCTCATAGCTTTTATTCTGATTCTTAGTTTTGTTGTTGCATCAAGGGGCTCCTATCAATGGGATATGCTCCTGCGCTATCTGTATCAGCAACCTTTTGGCAGCACGGATCCTATTTTTGGCAGGGAGATCGGTTTTTATGTGTTCTCTCTTCCCTTTTACGTTTTCGTCAGAAACGGGTTACTGGTTCTTTTCGTTTTGGCTGGCCTGGTCACTATTGGTTGGTATCTGAAAAATGGTGCGGTTCAAATAGAAGGGGAATTCAGTCAAGCGGAGGGTGTCCCACCCTCTTTACCCAAAATTACCATTGCACCAAAAGTCAAGAAACACCTTGTTTTCCTGGGAGGAATCATTGTTCTACT
Source organism: Deltaproteobacteria bacterium (assembly GCA_019309815.1). Lineage (GTDB taxonomy): Bacteria > Desulfobacterota > Desulfobacteria > Desulfobacterales. Next base: position 1,467 of record JAFDFO010000182.1, on the reverse strand, counting down.
CGTGGCATGGGGTTATCATCTGAAAGTGTATGGACTTTTATATTCTACACAGGGGCCTGCTTTCGGTGCCAGCTATACCGATGTCCACATCAAGGTCCTGGCCTACAGGGCTTTGATCGTTGTCTCCATAGGCTTTGCCGTGGTCCTTTTTCTCAACGCCTTTAAATTCAGGACGAAATTAATCTGGTTAAGTGGAGGAATTTGGATAGGGGCTGTTTTGGTGTTTGCCACCGTGCTTCCCGTCCTGGTACAAAAATTTGTGGTTAAGCCCAATGAATTAGCTAAAGAATCACCCTACATCGCCTACAATATTGATTATACCCGTAAGGCCCATAATCTGAACAGAATAAAAGTAGTCGATTTTGAAGTTAATGACAAATTAAGCGCGGAGGACCTCAAGAGGCATGATGTAACGATTCAAAATATCAGGATCTGGGACGAGCGCCCTTTACTTCAAACCTACAGGCAGATTCAAACCATACGGCTATATTACGATTTTAACAATGTTGACGTAGATCGCTATGTAATCAATAACCAATATCGACAGGTCATGTTGGCCACCCGGGAGTTGGTGGTCAATCAACTTCCTCCCCAGGCAAATACCTGGGTCAATAGACACCTGATCTATACCCATGGCTACGGATTGGCCGCAAGCCCGGTCAATGAAGTGACCAGCGAGGGACTGCCCCGCCTCCTTATCAAAGACGTGCCGCCTTCCTTTGAACCCGACCTGAAGATAGAGCGCCCCGAGATCTATTATGGAGAAAAAACGGATCAGTATGTTCTTGTAAAGACGAAGACCGAGGAATTTGATTATCCCAAGGGGGACAAGAATGTCTATACCATCTACCAGGGAAGTGGAGGCGTCCCCATCAACTCTTTTTTCAGAAGGCTTTTATTTGCCGTTGAATTTTTCGATCCCCAGATACTATTTACCACTTATATAAGCCCAGAGAGTAGAATAATGTATAACCGCCGGATTGCCAGGCGGGCGGCTTTGCTTGCCCCATTTCTCGATTATGACGGTGATCCGTATGTGGTTGTTTCCGGGGGAAAGATCTATTGGATTCAAGACGCCTATACGACCTCTAATATGTATCCTTATTCTCGCCGATCTTATGGCCGTTTTAGAAATAAGGGACTAAATTACATTCGGAATTCAGTCAAGGTAACTATTGATGCCTATAATGGCGATGTAGTTTTCTACATTATTGATGAAAAAGATCCTATTGTTAAAACCTATTCAAAAATATTCCCTGATCTATTCAAGCCTTTCAATGAAATGCCTGCTGACCTGAAAAAGCACATCCGTTACCCAAGGGACCTCTTTAAAATCCAGGTGGATGCATACACGAAATATCACATGGAAGATGTCCAGGTGTTCTATAACCAGGAAGACCTCTGGCAAATTCCTGATGAGTTGTATGGTGATAGCCGACAAGAAATGGAACCTTACTATATCATCAT
>JAFDFO010000181.1 GCA_019309815.1 Deltaproteobacteria bacterium | reverse complement strand
CCGGATACCGGGAATGGATGAACCTTGCAGTGCTTAGCTCCAGTCCTGATAGCGATATCTTGGCAACAGCGTCGCTTTGCTTCATTTCAATGCCGCCGAAAATCAGGTATGTTTGAGAAAAAAGTTTGCCACGCGAAAAATGAACATCCATGCTGCCTGTTTTTACGATCACTTCATTGTCCGTTATGGTGGGTCCGGATTCACCGCAATTCACCAACAGAAAGACGATGGCCAAGAAAGGAACCAAGCGTTTTGTCAGCTTAATCATATTAGTCATCTCCCGATTAGTTGTAGTTAATTAGGGCAAAATGAGTGTGTCATCTCCGATCAAGCAAGTGTGATCCCAGAGGGTTCAAGGGGTCGAGGGTCCAAGGATTCAAGTGAAAAGCAAAAGAATATTGAAGCTCCCTGCAGCAAGCTACAGGGAACCTTCGACTGTAAGGAATTATACCATTCATAGATTCGCTCGCTAACCTTTATCCGCCTCTGGCGGACTGCGGTCCCGCCACGGCGGGATAGGGAATGCGCTCGCTATTGCAGTTCAGAGAAAGGAAGCCAGATTTTGTTGGCAGGAGATCTGGGCTTCATTGAAAAAAGTGAGTTGGGCACACCAAGAAAAGACATCGCAGAAATTGAAAGAATGCTAACGGCGCTGATAAAGTCTTTAGAAAACAAACCCTTGAATCCTTGACCCCTTGAATCCTTGGACCCTCTTCTCCAACTAAATTGGAGAAGAACCAATCATATTAATCAGCCTCCTGCTCGAAACGGCATGTGACGGTGTGCATGAGCGCCAAGGACAACCAATGCGCACCTTATCACGGTTGTTTGATCGCCCTTTGCCTCAACAAATGATCCACAATCACCAGGCTCACCATGGCCTCACAGACCGGAACAATCCTTGGCACAGCTGACACATCGTGTCTTCCCCTGACCGATATCGTGGTCGGTTTCATGTTGCTGTCCACGGTGCGCTGCTCCTTCTCAATGGAGGAGATGGGTTTCACTGCAGCTCTCACCACAATCTCGTCACCATTGGAAATGCCCGCAAGAATTCCTCCTGAGCGGTTTGTTACAAAGCCCTCCGGGGTAATCTCGTCATTGCATTCAGAGCCAAGAAGCCGGGCAGCCGCCAGGCCCACGCCGATTTCCACGGCCTTTACAGCCCCTATGCTCATAACAGCCTTTGCAAGCTCAGCATCCAGTTTGTCAAAGACAGGTTCCCCCAGCCCGGCCGGGCAGCCCTGAACCACCACTTCCACGATCCCCCCGGCTGAGTCCCCATCCTCCTTGATCTCGACAATCCTTTTGTGCATCTTGTCTGCCGCATTGAGGTCCGGGGCAAAGAACGGATTCTCATCTATGACATTCAAGTCTACCTTTTCGGCTCTGACCCCGGCAAGCTCCAACGTATAAGCCCTGACCATGATCTTTTCCCGTTCCAGCAACTTCCTGGCAATGGCACCTGCAGCGACCCTTGCTGCTGTCTCACGGCCTGAGGCCCTGCCCCCTCCCCTGTAGTCGCGTATGCCGTACTTCTCTTGATACGTGAAGTCGCCATGCCCTGGCCTGAAGACATCCTTGATGGAATCGTAGGACTCGCTCTTAACATCCTTGTTGTAGATGGCAAGTGAGATGGGGGTGCCCGTCGTCTTCCCTTCAAACGTGCCGGACAGGATCTCGACTTTATCCGGTTCCCTTCTCGGCGTACTCGAAGGCGCCTCCCGGGGTCTTCTCCTGTCAAGGTCTCGCTGAATGTCAGACTCGCTGAGAAGCAGCCCGGGGGGACACCCATCCACCACAGCCCCCAATGCCTTTCCATGAGACTCGCCCCAAGTCGTGACTCTGAAAACCTGTCCAAATATGTTACCAGCCATCACATCACCTCAGATCCCTCGCTAAGTGGAAACGAAGAGAGAAAAAACTATCACGAAAACACGAAATAAAAAGAAAAACACGAAAGAGAATATCTGATGACTCTGTCATCCCCTTCAACTCAGAAGTAGTTCCGTCATCAGGAAGTAGGCCAAGATAGTGGCCTCCAACTTCCATTGAAAAGTTCTGTCTTCTTTTCCTTATCCCCCTTTCGTGCTTTCATTATTTTGCGGCTGCGCCTTGAAAACAGTACGTGTTTTCGTGATTCATTTTTTGTCTGTTTTTCCTCAACTCCTTTTCGTGATTTTATTGTCTTCGTGCTTTCGTGATTGATCTTTTCCTTATCTCCTAAAGAACTCCAGACCTAGAACTCAGGGCCCAATTTCTCGATGATTTCGTTTACAACCTGTTCGATGCTTTTGGATGTTGTGTCCACAGAGAAATCCATGGCCTGTTGATAATAAGGCCTTCTGATTTCCAGAACCTCTTCTATCTCCTCAAGCGGATCTTCTCCGGTCAGGCTCGGTCTCTGTTGTTCGGTCTTCTCATCAGCGCGCATTCGTTCCAAAATGGTCTCATTCGTGGTCTCAAGCAGAATAACGACGCCGTTTCTCTTCAGATTAGTCACGTTTTCTGTGTTGAGAACGGCACCGCCGCCCGCGGCAATCATAAGATCCTCAGAGGACGCTATCTCGCGGATCGCCTCTTTTTCCTTTTCCCGAAAAAAGTCCCAGCCTTCTTTTGTCACCATATCACTAATGGGCCGATCGGCTTTCTTCTCGATGTAGTCATCAGTGTCAACAAAGGCCTTCCCAAGCCGCTCGGAAAGGGCCTTCCCAACGGAAGTCTTTCCGGTACAGCGGTACCCTATTAGCACAATGTTCATATGAAAGGTTTTCCCGTTATGCCCGTTGAGCCGGTTGGGCCGGTTTTCGGCGGCATAGCGCATAGGGCATGGGGCATAGCGTTTTCTTCTTTCACGCTCTGCGCTCTGCGCCATGCGCTATGCGTTCTTTCTATTCCGCTTTTTTTGTTCAATCTTCAATTTTCAATATTCAATTTTCAATTCAGAGTGCGTCTATTTTTTCCCAGAAATCCGGAAATGACTTCTTCACGCAGTCCGGGTCCTTGATAATAACGCCTTCAATGGCCAGTCCGGCTATGGCAAAACTCATTGCGATCCGGTGGTCGTTGTAGCATTCTATTTCTGCCCCGTGGGTTGCGATTCCCTGAATGACCATGCTGTCAGCCGTTTTCTCAGCCCGTGCACCTATCTTTTGAAGTTCGTTGGTCAGGGCGAAAACCCGGTCCGATTCCTTTACACGAAGGTGCAGTATATTCTTTAGAGTGGTCTTACCCCTCCTGAACGCGGAGACAACGGCGAGCGCAGGAACCATGTCAGGCACGTCATTCAAGTCAAAAGCAAGATCCTCGTGGTTGGACAACGGCCCGGTTATTTCAACCCCCCCTTCAGATGCGGACACCGTGCACCCCATGGTATCCAGGATCTCCAGGAAGCGCAAATCACCCTGAAGGGAACTCCCATTGATATTAGAGATTCTTAAGCTCCGGCCGATGATGGCGGCAGCTGCCATGAAATAGGTTGCGCTTGAGACGTCGCCCTCTATCACATATTCTTTTGCCTGATAGGTTTGAGGAGCCCTAACGCGAAAACGTTTCTTATCGAAGTCTTCCACCGCTATGCCAAACTGCGCCATGACATCCAGCGTCAACTCAACATAAGGCCAAGATGGGATGAGGGTAGATGCCCCAATCTCGATATCCTTTTCAGCATAAGGCGCGGCCAACAGAAGCGATGACACGTACTGACTGCTCAACGCAGTGTCGAGGCGTGTCTCCCCGCCCGGCAGGCCTGAAGCTTCAACTTGAACCGGCGGGCATCCGGTTCCGTCAACGCAGAAAGCCTTGACGCCGATCTGGTTCAGGGCATCAACGAGGGGCTGGATGGGTCTTTGTCGCATGCGCGTGCTGCCATCAAGTATGAAGGTGCCGTGTCCAATGGAAACCATTCCGACAAGAAATCGTAGCCCCGTTCCGTTGTTCCCGAGATAAAGGGCTGAAGAAGGTGCAACTACCTTGCCGCCTGTCCCCTGAACCTCAATATCATTTCCGTGCACAGCAATGTCGGCTCCCAACGAACGCAGTGCCTCCATCAAGTAATCGGTATCTTCTGAAATCAAGGCGTTTCTGAGGACAGATCTACCGCTCGCAAGTGCAGCAGTGATCAATGCTCTCTGTGTGTAGCTCTTTGAACCAGGAACTGTGACTGATGCGTTGATCTCTTTGATTGGCGTAATTTTCTTCATCTGGCTTATGCCGACAACCAAACAAGTTTCCATAAGTACGAATTTAGAATATAGAATATAGAATGTAGAATATAGAAGTTAATTCCTGCTGTTCTCAAGGCGCGAGCTTCATTATACTTCTACATTCGTTATTGGTTATTCGTTATTCGTTATTCGGGTTTACTCGTCAGTTTTTCAAATACAACGCTTCTCATCAACTCCACCGGCGCTTCCTGTCCCGTCCATATATGAAACTGCTCAGTGCCCTGAAACACAAACATCTCAAAACCCCCTGCTCCCATGCATCCTGCGGCCTCTGCTTCCCTGAGGAGCTTTGTCTTGAAAGGATTGTATATGACATCCGCAACGGCTTTGTATGTGCCCAGTATGTGCGTCGGCACGGGCATCTCGT